>CBFHCJ010000125.1:0-12497 GCA_965654005.1 uncultured Streptomyces sp.
CGGTGTGCGGCGCCTCCAAAGCCGGCCGTGTCGAATGGGTGTCCCTACTAGCCCTACCCGCTTTCATCGGCAGACCGCAAGTGCGTTCTGTCGTGAAATGTCCATTTTCGTAGGGTTGTTCGGGTGCCCAGTGGCCTGCGAAGGGCGTAGTGTGCGAGGGCGTCCATCAACAGCCACGACGGTCGGGAGAGAGACGGCATGGACCGCGGGACGGTCGGCAGCGCACAGTCGGGCCGACTTCTGGTCGAGGTGCGGCAAGAGGGCACGAGTGCCGTCGTGACCCCGGCGGGTGAGTTGGATCACCACACCGCCGATTTGTTGCGCGAACCGCTCGAGGACTGCCTCGAAAAGGGGTTCGCGCGCTTGGTCGTGGACTGCACACGGCTGGAGTTCTGCGACTCCACCGGACTGAACGTGCTGTTGGGCGCCCGGCTGAAGGCCGAGGCCGCGGGTGGTGGGGTCCATCTGGCGGGAATGCTGCCGGTGGTGGCCCGGGTCTTCGAGATCACCGGCGCCGACGCCGTCTTCACCGTCCACGAGACGCTGGACGCCGCCCTGGCCGAGTAGCGCGGCCGACGGCCCGCGCCCCGGGTGCCCCTGTGTGACCGGCGGGTTACGCGCATCACAGCATCCCGGCCGAATCCATGGGTGTTCCAGCGGTCCGGTCGGGCAGGAGACATGCTGAATATGTCGGCAGCCATGCCGGACGTCCGCATTGAAAAGGGCCCAAGCGAACGGCAATATCGCACAACTGACGGAAACTCCGTCTGTCTCCGTACTGAGTCTTGAATCGTGAACTGGTGAATCGGTGAGGTGAAGCGCTGATGAGCACCACCCGGCCCTGCTCGCCGGGCGACCGCGGCCCCGAGCCCAGCGGCGCTTCCGGAACGCCCTCGCAGGGGCAGTCCGCTGAGGGCGCTTCGTCCCGCGCGTCCGGGGAAGGTGTGCCCGGGGAGCGGGCGTCCGGAGAGGGTGCGTCCGGGGAGCGGGCGTCCGGAGAGGGTGCGTCCGGAGAGGGTGCGTCCGGAGAGGGGGCTGCCTCCCCTGCCCGGCAGGTCCGCAGGCTGACCTTCGAGGGCGAGAGCGGCGTCGTCCCGCTCGCCCGCGACTTCACCCGCCAGGCGTTGTACGCATGGGGCTGGCTGCCCGCCGCCACCGCCGACCAGCGGGCCGCCGCCGAGGACGTGCTGCTCGTGGTCTCCGAGCTCGTCACCAACGCGTGTCTGCACGCCGGGGGCCCCGAGTCGCTGTGGATGGCCTGCGACAACAAGGTGTTGCGCATCGAGGTCTCCGACAAGGGCGGTGGCCAGCCCGCCCCACGCACCCCGCACCGTGCCGGACGCCCCGGCGGGCACGGGATGTTCATCGTGCAGCGGCTCTGTCTGGACTGGGGGGTCGTACGGACTCCGGGGGTCGCCGGCAAGACGGTGTGGGCGGAGCTCGGTGCGCCCGCCTGACCTACCGGCGGTTGTCCCTGGTTCGAACCCATCTTCGTACATCACCACTCGCGCGCCGCATCACCACGGATCCGGCGCGCACCGTGTCTTCCCTCCACAAAACCTCGGGCGTACCTTGACGGCCGATCTGATGTGCCGTCAATGAGGGAAGGGGCCGTGTCGTACCACATCCTCGTCGGCACGGAGTGCTCGCGGGCGCGGCCGGGAGGCTGTGGCTGACCCGCCGTCACCAGGCGGTACACCGCTGAGGCGCACCCGGATCCACGAAGAGCTCCCGCCGGGAGCCGAGGATGCCTTACGCCGGTCACGCCTGTGTCAGCGGCCTTCCGGACAGCCCGGGGCATACGTCAGCGCACGTCGCCCATGAGCCTGTTGACCTTGTTGCGGTACATCAACACCGCGAGGCCGGCGATCACGGCGAGCGCTGCCTCCAGGGCCACGATGCCCGTCTTGTCGAGGTCGACGTTCGCGATGGAGAGCAGACCGGTCGTGGCGTCACCGGCGGTGACCGCGAGGAACCAGACGCCCATCATCCGGGAGGCGTACTTCGCCGGCGCCATCTTCGTCGTCACGGAGAGGCCGACCGGGGAGACCGTCAGCTCACCCACGGTCTGCGCGAAGTAGATCGCGACCAGCCACATCGCCGCGGCCTTGTGACCACCGTCCGCGATCGCCAGCGGGGCGAGGAAGAGGAAGAAGGACGCACCGATCAGGACCAGACCCGAAGCGAATTTCACCGCCGTGCTCGGCTCCTTGCCACGCCGGCTCAGGGACAGCCACATCCAGGCGAAGACCGGGGCCAGCGCCATGATCATGACCGGGTTGACCGACTGGTACCAGGAGACCGGGAACTTCCAGCCCAGGACCGCGTTCTCGGCCGACGAGTCGGCGAAGATCGACAGGGTCGAGCCACCCTGGTCGTAGATCATCCAGAAGACGGCCGCGGCCACGAAGAACCAGATGTACGCGGTCATCCTGGACTGCTCGGCGCGGTCGAGGTCCTTGTCCCGCTTGATCCGGGCGATGACCATGACCGGAATGACCAGACCGGCGATGGTGATCGGGACCAGCAGCCAGTTCAGTGTGTAGACGCCGAAGAGGCCGACGATCGCGTAGAAGACGATGGCGACGGCCGCCCACAGGGCCGCCTTCCGCAGCGTCGCCGTCCTCTCCGCGGCGGTCAGCGGGGTGGGGATCTCCCGTGAGCGCCCGCTGAGGTGACGGCCGCCGAGCAGGTACTGACCGAGGCCGAGCGCCATGCCGACCGCCGCGAGCGCGAAGCCCAGGTGCCAGTCGACGTTCTCACCGACCGTGCCGATGACCAGAGGAGCGGCGAAGGCGCCCAGGTTGATGCCGATGTAGAAGATCGTGAAGCCACCGTCGCGGCGTGGGTCGTCCGGGCCGTCGTAGAGGTGGCCGACCATGGTCGAGATGTTGGCCTTCAGCAGGCCGGAGCCGATCGCGACGAGACCGAGACCGGCGAAGAAGGTGCCGGAGGACGGCAGGGCCAGCGTGAGGTGGCCCAGCATGATGATGAAGCCCGCGACGGCGACCGTCTTACGGGGTCCGAGGACGCGGTCGGCGAACCAGCCGCCCGGCAGGGCGAGCAGGTACACGAGCGAGACGTACACCGAGTAGATCGCGGTCGCGGTGGCCGCGCTCAGGTGCAGGCCGCCCGGTGCCACCAAATACAGCGGCAGGAGGGCCTTCATGCCGTAGTAGGAGAATCGCTCCCACATCTCGGTCATGAAGAGAGTGGCCAGTCCGCGGGGGTGGCCGAAGAAGGTCTTCTCGGAACCGGGGGTGCCCGGGCGGACCGAGTCCTTCGTCAGGCTGGACGCCATGGTCGTTCCTTGCTGGTCGGGGCGAGCGCGTGGGGGTCCCTGCTCGGGAAGCCGAGGACCTCGGGGAGCCGAGGACCTCGGGGAGCCGCACGCCCTGTGGGGCGGCCGGCACCGGCTGGATCGGCCGTCCACCCCCACGCCCACGAGGTGTTCGCTCCGGGTCGCTGCGCGGCGGACCGCGACCACCGGATCCACCCTCTACGCGCGTCGACACGGGCAAGAGACCTTCTGTGCGAAGTGCCTTCCAGAGTCCCCGGTGGCGCTACAGGCGTTCAGGGCACCATATGGCATGACAGTGCCGGATAGTGGGAGGACTTGAGACAAGGATCACAGGTGATCACGGAACCACGCACACCCATTCGAAGGTGTTTACCTCGGATGGAACTGCCGAGGCGCGGGTGTGACTCCGCACAGTGATGGATGGTTACGCACAAGTGCCATGGCGGCGCAAGGTAAGAATCCGTCTCCGCCGATCACACCTGCTATCACACCTTTGCTCTTGTCATAGGCGGACTACCATCACCCCATGACCCGTGTACTGCTCGCCGAGGACGACGCGTCCATCTCGGAGCCGCTGGCCCGTGCCCTGCGCCGGGAGGGTTACGAGGTCGAAGTGCGCGAGGACGGACCCACCGCGCTCGACGCCGGAATGCAGGGCGGCGTCGACCTGGTCGTGCTGGACCTCGGGCTGCCCGGCATGGACGGCCTGGAGGTGGCCCGCCGGCTGCGCGCCGACGGCCACACCGTGCCCATCCTCATCCTGACCGCGCGTGCCGACGAGGTGGACACCGTCGTCGGCCTCGACGCGGGCGCCGACGACTACGTCACCAAGCCCTTCCGGCTCGCCGAACTGCTCGCCCGCGTCCGGGCGCTGCTGCGGCGCGGCTCCACCGAGCCCGCGCAGCCGCCCGCCACGCACGGGGTGCGTATCGACGTCGAGTCGCACCGCGCGTGGATGGGCGACGAGGAGCTCCAGCTCACCGCCAAGGAGTTCGACCTGCTGCGGGTCCTCGTGCGGGACGCGGGCCGGGTCGTCACACGCGACCAGCTGATGCGCGAGGTGTGGGACACCACGTGGTGGTCGTCCACGAAGACCCTGGACATGCACATCTCCTGGCTCCGCAAGAAGCTGGGCGACGACGCGGCGAACCCGCGGTACATCGCGACGGTACGGGGAGTGGGCTTCCGCTTCGAGAAGAGCTGACCGCTGCCGCTGGGCTCCGCCGGGATATCGGGCACCAGGGGTGACTACGCGCGTCGCGCCGCGCCGGCCTCTGCGCCGTGCGCGGCTGCACTACTTGTGTGGCTGGTCGGTCCCCCATGTTCTCGATGTTCTCGGCTTCGCTCGAACAGGGGGACCCCCATCGCGGCGGAGCTGCATGATGTCGCGGCCCGCGCCTCTTGGGGGGCGCTGCCCCACCCCGGGGTGCGGACCGTGCCCCGAGGCACACTGGTCGTCGTAAAGCCACCGCCCGGAGGGTCCCGTGCGTCGTCGTCTCATCCAGTCCACCCTTGCCGTCGTCCTCGTGGTGATCGCCGTCTTCGGCATCTCCCTGGTGATCGTCGAGACCCGGACGATCAGCAACAGCGCCCAGGAGCGCGTCGACTCCGAGGCGCTGCGGCTCTCCAGCATCGTGGACAGCCGGCTCCTCGGCGACGAGAAGGTCACCGCCCAGATCTTCAAGGACCAGGTCACCGGCGACAAGTACGCGGTGATCGACATCCCCGGCCAGGCTCCCATCCAGGTCGGACTCAAGCCGACCGGTGACGTCATCCACTCCACGGCCAAGGGCGAGGAGGGCGAGACGGTCCGCGTGGAGGAGCCCCGCTCAGCCGTCACCCGCGAAGTCGGCCGTACGCTGCTGATCATCGCGCTGGTCGCGCTGCTGGCGATCACCGCGGCGGTTCTGCTCGCCGTGCGCCAGGCCAACCGTCTCGCCTCCCCGCTCACGGACCTCGCCGAGACCGCGGAACGCCTCGGCTCCGGCGACCCACGGCCGCGGCACAAGCGGTACGGCGTTCCGGAGCTGGACCGGGTCGCCGATGTGCTGGACTCCTCGGCCGAGCGGATCGCGCGCATGCTGACGGCCGAGCGGCGCCTGGCCGCGGACGCCTCCCACCAGCTGCGTACACCGCTCACCGCCCTGTCCATGCGCCTGGAGGAGATCACCCTCACCGACGACCCGGACACGGTGAAGGAGGAGGCGAACGTCGCGCTGACGCAGGTCGAGCGGCTCACGGACGTCGTGGAACGGCTGCTGACGAACGCCCGGGACCCGCGCACCGGCTCCGCCGTCTCCTTCGACCTCGACGAGGTCATCCAGCAGCAGCTCGCCGAGTGGCGCCCCGCCTACCGCAGTGCGGGCCGCGCGATCGTCAGCTCCGGCAAACGGCATCTGCGGGCCGTGGGCACCCCGGGTGCGGTCGCCCAGGTGCTGGCCGCGCTGATCGAGAACTCCCTCATGCACGGCGGTGGCACGGTGGCTCTGCGCACCCGTGTCACCGGCAACCAGGCGGTCGTGGAGGTCACCGACGAGGGCCCGGGGGTGCCGCCCGAGCTGGGCTCCCGCATCTTCGAGCGCACGATCAGCGGCCGTAACTCCACGGGCATCGGCCTGGCGGTCGCGCGTGACCTCGCGGAGGCCGACGGCGGCCGTCTGGAGATGCTCCAGGCCAAGCCCCCGGTCTTCGGTCTGTTCCTGTCCCGCACGCCCCTGAGGGTCCCACGGGCGGAGGACGAGCCGGAGCGGACGGTCAGGTGAGGCACGGGGCATGACAAGCCCGTCCGGCGATGGGGGACGAGGCCGTACTCGGCGTGACCATCAGCATCCCCGTCGGTATGGGGGTCCGGGGACGCAGCCCGGCGGGACGGCCACCGACCACGCCGGGGCACACCGGCCGCCGTCCCCGACGGGTACCCGCTCAGCGGTTGACGTGCTGGCGCTGGCCCTGGTGTCGCCGCTCCTCCGCCTCCGCGAGGATCGACTCCGCGCCCGCCACGGCCTCCCCGGCCGGCAGCGCCTTGAAGACCCACGAGCGGTACGACCAGAAGCGGAACAGGGTCCCGAGGCCGATGCCGAGGAACTTGAAGACGTTGCTCTGCACCGGGCTGTCCCAGCCGAACCCGTACGTCGCCAGGTACAGCACGCCGTTCTCGATCACCAGGCCCGCCGCGCTGAACAGCAGGAACAGCGTCATCTCCCGGGTGCTGCTGCTCTTGTCGCGGTCCCGGTAGGTGAAGTAGCGGAACCCGATGTAGTTGAAGGCGATCGCGACGACGGTGGCGATGATGCTGGCGCGCACCACCTGCAGGCCGGTGACGTGCCGTACCAGGTTGAACACGAGGAGGTTGATCAGCAGACCCGCCCCGCCGACCGCCCCGAACTTGGCGATCTCGCGCATGACCTGGTCGAACTGTCGGCGCACCCCGCCGTGGGGCTTGTCCTTCAGGCCCGTGGAACCACTGCCCATCGTGTTGCCAGCCCCCGTCGGGTCGGTCGTATCGGTCGTGTCGCCGGATGTCGTGTCGGCCGGTCGGCAGGCATCGCCGAGCGGTTCCGCCAACCCCGCCATGCTAACCAGCGGCCGTAAGCGGTGCTCGTGGACCAGTTCATGAGGACGGAAAGAAAGCGGTACACAGGGGGCGCACAAGGACGGAAACCGGCCGCCCTGGCGCGGCCGATACCCTAGGGGCGTGACGTTCCCGGTAGTCGGCATGGTCGGCGGTGGCCAGCTCGCTCGTATGACACACGAGGCGGGCATCCCGCTCGGCATCAAGTTCAAGCTCCTCAGTGACACCCCTCAGGACTCCGCGGCCCAGGTCGTCGGCGATGTCGTCGTCGGCGACTACCGCGACCTGGACACGCTGCGCGAGTTCGCACAGGGCTGCGACGTGATCACCTTCGATCACGAACATGTGCCCACCGAGCACCTACGGGCGCTAGAGGCTGACGGCATCCCCGTCCGCCCGGGCCCGGACGCGCTCGTGCACGCCCAGGACAAGGGCGTGATGCGGGCGAAGCTCGACGCGATCGGGGTGCCGTGCCCGCGCCACCGGATCGTGAGCGACCCGGCGGACGTCGCCGCGTTCGCAGACGAAGGGGACGGCTTCCCCGTCGTCCTGAAGACCGTCCGCGGCGGCTACGACGGCAAGGGCGTATGGGTCGTACGGTCAGTCGAAGAGGCCGGCGAGCCGTTCCGCGCCGGCGTACCGGTGCTCGCCGAGGAGAAGGTCGACTTCGTACGGGAGCTGGCCGCCAACGTCGTACGGTCGCCGCACGGGCAGGCCGTCGCGTACCCCGTCGTTGAATCGCAGCAGGTCAGCGGCGTGTGTGACACGGTCATCGCCCCCGCCCCCGACCTCGGCGAGGCCCTCGCCCTCCAGGCCGAGGAGATGGCCCTGCGTATCGCCAAGGAACTCGGCGTCGTAGGCCACCTCGCCGTCGAGCTGTTCCAGACCCGCGACGGGCGCATACTCGTCAACGAACTGGCGATGCGCCCGCACAACTCGGGCCACTGGACCCAGGACGGCGCGATCACCTCGCAGTTCGCCAACCACGTACGGGCCGTCCTCGATCTCCCGCTCGGCGACCCGCGCCCGCGCGCCCCGTGGACGGTCATGGTGAACGTCCTGGGCGGCGACTACCCCGACATGTACTCCGCGTACCTGCACTGCATGGCCCGCGACCCGAAGCTCAAGATCCACATGTACGGCAAGGACGTGAAGCCCGGCCGCAAGGTCGGCCACGTCAACACCTACGGCGACGACCTCGACGACGTGCTGGAGCGCGCCCGTCACGCTGCCGACTACCTCAGAGGGACGATCACGGAATGAGCCCTGTTGTTGGCATTGTCATGGGGTCGGACTCCGACTGGCCCGTCATGGAGGCCGCCGCCCAGGCCCTCGACGAGTTCGAGATCGCGTACGAGGTCGACGTCGTCTCCGCGCACCGCATGCCTCGCGAGATGGTCGCGTACGGCGAGCAGGCAGCGGACCGTGGTCTGAAGGTGATCATCGCGGGCGCCGGCGGCGCCGCGCACCTGCCCGGCATGCTCGCCTCCGTCACCCCGCTGCCGGTCATCGGTGTCCCGGTCCCGCTGAAGTACCTGGACGGCATGGACTCCCTTCTGTCGATCGTCCAGATGCCGGCGGGTGTCCCGGTCGCGACGGTCTCGGTCGCCGGCGCGCGCAACGCGGGCCTGCTCGCGGCCCGCATCCTGGCCGCGCACGACGAGGAACTCCTGTCCCGGATGCGGGAGTTCCAGCAGGAACTCAACGACCAGGCCACCGAGAAGGGCAAGCGCCTGCGCGCGAAGGTCGAGGGCTCGGCCGCGGGCTTCGGCTTCGGCTCGGGGAAGTGACCGGATGACCTCGGTCGAGGAAGCCCGGGAACTCCTGCGTGGGTTCCCGGTCGTGGACGGGCACAACGACCTGCCCTGGGCCCTGCGCGAGCAGGTCCGCTACGACCTCGACGCACGGGACATCGCCACCCATCAGAACGCACACCTGCACACCGACATCCCCCGCCTGCGCGAGGGCGGGGTCGGCGCGCAGTTCTGGTCGGTGTACGTGCGCAGCGACCTCCCGGACGCGGTGCCCGCCACGCTCGAACAGATCGACTGTGTACGGCAGTTGATCGCCCGCCACCCGGCGGACCTGCACCGGGCCCTGACCGCAGCCGACATGGAGGCGGCGCGCGCGAACGGCCGCATCGCCTCCCTCATGGGCGCGGAGGGCGGCCACTCCATCGCGGGCTCCCTCGGCACGCTGCGGGGACTGTACGAGCTCGGCGTGCGCTACATGACCCTCACCCACAACGACAACGTGGCGTGGGCGGACTCGGCGACCGACGAGCCGCGGGCCGGTGGCCTCACGGACTTCGGACGCGAGGTCGTACGCGAGATGAACCGGCTCGGCATGCTCGTCGACCTCTCGCACGTGGCCGCGACGACCATGCGGGACGCGCTCGACACCACGGCCGCACCGGTGATCTTCTCCCACTCCTCCTCGCGGACCGTGTGCGACCACCCGCGCAACATCCCCGACGACGTCCTCGAACGCGTGCCCGCGAACGGGGGTGTGGCGATGGTGACGTTCGTACCGAAGTTCGTGCTCCAGGCGGCGGTCGACTGGACGGCCGCGGCGGACGACAACATGCGCGCGCACGGCTTTCACCAACTCGACACCACCCCCGAGGCGATGAAGGTGCACCGCGCCTTCGAGGAGCGGAATCCGCGTCCGGTCGCCACGGTGGCCACGGTCGCCGACCATCTGGACCACATGCGCGAGGTGGCGGGCATCGACCACCTCGGCATCGGAGGCGACTACGACGGCACGGCCTTCACCCCCGACGGCCTCAGCGACGTCTCCGGCTACCCGAACCTGATCGCGGAGCTGCTGGACCGCGGCTGGTCGAAGCCCGACCTCGCCAAGCTGACCTGGCGGAACGCGGTACGGGTGCTGGGCGCGGCCGAGGACGTGGCCCGCGACCTCCGGGCACGGCGGGGCCCGTCGAACGCGACGCTGGAGGAACTGGACGGCTGAGCCCCAGCGCATTCTCGATCTCACCGACCGGGAGAACCCGGGACTTCCGGATCAGGATTTCTGGATGTTCGACGAGTCCAAGGTGGTCCTGATGAACTACCGGGCGGACGGGACGCAGATAAACCGGGGACTGTACCAGGGTGATCCGGAGCCGTACCGACAGTGGAAGCGGATTGCCGTTGCCGAGTCGGTTCCATTCCTGGAGTACGTGAGCGGGTGACGTTCGACCCTGAGCAATTGGGGCAGCCGAAACAGGAACTGGCGGCCCTGCTCAAAGAACTTCGCAAGCGAGCCGGCCTCACTGGGGACCGGCTCGCTCGGCGTTGCAACAGAGAAACCGCGACGGCGGACGCATGACTCTTCGCGTGTCGTACGACGGCGGTAGGACGTACAGCCCGGTGCGCACGGTGAAGGTGAACCCACGCAACGCACTGATCTTGGGTTCGCCGACCAAGTACCCGCCGTGCGGGTGCCCTCGGTGCACGGGGCGCCTGTCGCCCCCCGGGTCGGAGTGATGTCCGGCTTAGAGCGGTGGGTACTGCGCCGCTTCGGCCGGTACGCAGGTCCGCTCTATCTGGCCATGATCCTCGGCGGCTTGGCCCTGGTTCTCATTGGAATCCTGGCCCTCCGGTAACCGCCGTGCTCGCCGCTGTCCCTGCTTCCTGCCGGATTCCCGGTGGGAGTTCCCGACAAGAGAGGTAGTCCGATGGTGGAAGAGAACACCGGTTCGGTGGCGCCCGAAGGGGGTGGCCCGCTCGTCGCGAAGCGGAAGATCGTGGCCGCGCGGACCCGCGCCGAGCAGGAGTCGGACGTCAGTAGTGGCCGTTCCGACGGCAACGACTGACGGGAGCGCCCACGTTGCTTGATGCAGCCTCGTGGGCGGGGCGTCTGGGCGGGGACAGATTCCTCGCCCAGACGTACCACCGCTCGTACGCACATTTCCCCGGAGTCGCCGACACGGCGGGCCTGTTCTCCTGGGACGACCTGAACCGGATTATCGCCACGCAGCGGCTGGAGCCACCCCGGCTGCGCCTGTCGGCTGACGGCGAGATGGTCCCGCTGCACCGCTACGCGATCCCGACCACGAACCGCCGCGCGGTCACCTGGTCTCGCATCCAGCCGTCCGACTTCCATGCCCAGCTCAGGGACGGGGCGTCGCTGGTCCTCGATGCTGTGGAGAAGATCCACCCCGCCGTGGGGGCGGCTGCCGAGGGACTGGAACGCTTCCTCGGGACTTCCGTACAGGCCAACGTGTATGCCTCGTGGACCGAGCGGGAGGGCTTCGGCCGGCACTGGGACGACCACGATGTGGTGGTGGTCCAACTGCACGGCTCCAAGCGGTGGCACCTGTGGGGGATGACCCGTGAAGCGCCCACCTTCCGGGACGTGGAGTCGCCGACACAGGGCACGGTCACCTTCTCGGCGGCCGGTACCAGTGTGACCTAGGACAGCACGCCAGGGGATTCGGGAACTTCCCTCGCTCGGATTACGCATGCCCTAGTACAGCCGCCTGTGTACTAGGACACAGATGCAGGAGACCTCATGTCGCCCTCCGAGCACCCCTACATGCAAGTCGCCGAACGCATCCGGCGCCGCATCCTCGACGGCACACTCGAGGAAGGCGAAAAGCTCCCGCCCGTGCGGGAGTTGGCCAAGCGGGAAGGCGTATCCGTCGCCACCCTCGGCCGCTCCCTCGACCAGCTCCAAGTCGAGGGCTACATCATCACGTCCCGGCGGGGAACCTTCGTCGCCAACGCCCCCGAAGTCGCGCCCTCCGGCTACGACCGCATCACTCGCGTACTGCGCACCGGCTCCCTGCTCGCCGAAGGCGAGACGATGATCGTCACGAACGCGGAGCTGATCAAACCACCTCAGTACGTCGCCGAGATCTTCGACCTGGACGACGGCGCTCAGGTTGTGCGCCGCCAGTGGCACACCGGCAAGGGCCAACAACGCACCGGGCTCTTCGGCACCTGGTACCCGGCCCACTTCGCCGCCGCCGTCCCGGAACTGTTGTCCACGTCACGCGTGTCCTCCCCAGGGCTGCTGATGAAGATTCAGCAGGCCACCGAACGTTGTGTGACAGCGGGCCGCGACGACATCCATGGCCGGGACGCCGACGCGCGAGAGGCCAACTTCCTTGGGCTGCGTATCGGTTCACCCATTCTCGCGGGAGCTCACCGGCTGTGGGACGACCAAGGTGTGATCGAGTACGGAGAATGGTGTCTGCCCTACCGGCTGACCGTCGGCTACGAGTACAGCTTCGAGGCGGCGCCGGACTCACACTGACAGAGAGAACGATTCGCGCCCCCATCTCTCACGGCAGGTTCCTGGCCATGACGACCCGTTGGATCTGGTTGGTTCCCTCGTATATTTGGGTGATCTTGGCATCCCGCATCATGCGCTCCACCGGGTAGTCCCGCGTGTAGCCGTACCCCCCGAGGAGCTGGACGGCGTCCGTGGTGACCTCCATGGCCACGTCCGAGGCGAAGCACTTGGCGGCGGCGCCCTGGAAGGTCAGGTCGCTGTCGCCCCGCTCCGACTTGGCGGCGGCGGCGTACGTCAGTTGGCGGGCGGCCTCGATCTTCATGGCCATGTCGGCGAGCATGAACTGGATGCCCTGGAAGTCGGCGATCGGCTTGCCGAACTGCT
>CBFHCJ010000126.1:0-12484 GCA_965654005.1 uncultured Streptomyces sp.
CCCCCGGGGGGGGGGGGGGGGGGCGGCCCCCCCCCCCCCCCCCCCACACCTGGCGTACGTACCTAGACCGTCCGCCGCTCGGAGAAGGTGCTCGTGCGCCCCGCGGCCAGCTGACCCAGCAGCTCCCTCACGACAGCGGCCCCGTTCACCGACAGCACCGACTCCGGGTGGAACTGGATGCCCGCGACCGCATTCATGGGCGTGCCTCCGGCACGACCCGGCACCCGCAGCGCGTGCACCTCACCGCTGTCGCTGCGGCTGATCTCGACGCCGTGCGCGGCCAGTTCGGCCGCCGTCTCGTCGTCGCAGCGGGCCACGAAGCTGTTGTAGAAGCCGACGGTCTCCCGCCGCCCGAACAGATCGATCTCCGTCTGCGCCCCCTGGTACGGCACTTCCTTGCGTACGATCTCCAGGCCCAACTCGGCCGCGATCAGCTCGTGGCCCAGGCAGACGCCCAGTACGCCGTGCCGGTGCTCCCGGATGACCTCCGCCGTGAGCCCCCGAAGGAACCGCATCTTGGGGTCGGTCATGTCCGACGGGTCGCCCGGTCCCGGACCGAGGACCACGGGCCCCTCGTGCGCGAGCACCGCCTCCCGCAACCCCGGCTCGTCGTACCGCCGTACGGTCACCTCAAGGCCCGACGACCTCAGGACGTGGGCGAGCATCGCGGTGAACGTGTCCTCGCCGTCGACCACGAAGGCGTGCCCGGTGAGCTCCGAGGCCCGCTCCTGCATCCGCAGCCAGAACGGCGCCAGCGAGGCGCGCCGTCCGTCGAGCGCCGCCTGCACCCGCGGGTCGTCCGCCAGCCTCGGCCGCCCGTGCTCCTCGCGCGGCCGGGCGGGGCGCACCCCCAGCGCCGCCAGCACCCCGGCCGCCTTGGCGTGGGTCTCGGCGACCTCGCCCGCCGGATCCGAGCCCCGTACGAGCGTGGCGCCGACCGGCACCCGCAGCCGTCCGTCCGCGTCGATGTAGGCGGTGCGGATGAGGATGGGGGAGTCGAGGGTCTGCGCGCCCGCAGATCCTTCCCGCCCGCCACCCGCGTGCCGCCCGAGCAGCGCGAGCGCGCCCGCGTAGTAGCCCCGGCCGCCGACCTCGTGCCGTTCGATCACACGGCAGGCGTTCTGCACGGGCGAGCCGGTGACGGTCGCCGCGAACATGGTCTCCTTCAGCACCTCGCGCACGTCCAGGGTGGACTTCCCGCGCAACTCGTACTCGGTGTGCGCGAGATGGGCCATCTCCTTCAGCCGCGGCCCGATGACGACCCCGCCCATGTCGCCGACCGTGCACATCATCTTGAGCTCCTCGTCGACCACCATCGACAGCTCCTCGATCTCCTTCCCGTCGGCGAGGAAGGCGAGCAGGTCCTCGGGCGTCGGACCGTCGGCGGGGTAGCGGTAGGTCCCGCTGATGGGGTTCATCACGACGGTCCCGCCGGACATCCGCACATGTACCTCGGGGCTGGCCCCGACCAGCGTGCGCTCGCCCGTATGCACGACGAAGGTCCAGTACGCGCCCCGCTCACCGACCAGCAGCCGCCGGAACAGCGCGAGGGCGTCGGCCCGGTCGAAGCCCGGGATCCGTCCCTCGTACGTCCGCCGGATCACGAAGTTCGCGCCCTCGCCCCGCCCGATCTCCTCGTCGAGCACCCGCCCGACGATCCCGGCGTACTCCTCGTCGGCGACGTCGAAGCCGCCGTCCTCGACGCGGACGTCGTGTCCCGGGAGCTCCGAAAGGGCCTGTTCCAGGGGAAGTTCGTACGACTCCTCGGGCCTCAGCGCCAGCAGCGGCGTGCCGTCGTCGCGGACGTCGAAGCCCCGCTCGCGGATCTGACGGAAGGGCACGAGGGCCAGCCCCTCGTCGGGGAGGTCGGCGAGGCGCTCGTAGGAACCGACCGGGCCGATCAGCACCTCGACGGAGTCGTGCGCGCGGCCGGGAGTACGGCGGCGCAGCAGGGCGAACGGGCGGGAGTCGTCCAGCAGCTGGAGCAGACGCATGGTGGGTGTCCATCTCGGTGAGGTGAGAGGGAACGGCCCGGTCGGGAAAACACCGAAGGCCGCCCCTCGGGCGGCCTTCGCGAAGTTCTGCGTACGCGCAGTCAGTGGGCCGCCGGAAGAGCGGTCCACCACCAGTTCTGGTTCTGGGTCGAGTGCGCGAACATGGGAGGCACCCTACCCGATCCCGTCGACCCGCGCGCGATCATCCGGCCGATACCCGCTTCCGAGGCGATCGACCCCGAGGTGACCTACGCCGGTGATGACGCCTACCTCGCCTCCGAGGCCACGCGACCGTGGAGCCGCGGTACCCACGGCCCCGCAGTGGGGCGCGCGCGTGCCTCTCCCGAGAGGCCTGCGCGCCTGCCGCGCCCGGAGCACGGACAGCCGCTGTTCGAGCGCGATTCGTCTCAATTGATGAGCAGAGGGCTGGGACCGGGACACGACCCCGTAATGTCTAGGGGGTGACCGTGAACGCTAAGACCAGCCCGAGCGCTGGCAACACCTGGCGAGACCTGCCCGCGGCGCAGCAGCCCGAGTACCCCGACACCGAGGCTCTGCGCGCAGTGATCGCGGACCTCGAGTCGTATCCGCCGCTCGTCTTCGCGGGCGAGTGCGACCAGCTGCGCGCCCGGATGGGAGCCGTCGCCAGGGGCGAGGCGTTCCTGCTCCAGGGCGGTGACTGCGCCGAGGCCTTCGACGCGGTGTCCGCCGACCACATCCGCAACAAGCTCAAGACGCTGCTCCAGATGGGCGCCGTGCTCACGTACGCCGCCTCGGTGCCGGTCGTGAAGGTCGGCCGGATCGCCGGTCAGTACTCCAAGCCGCGCTCCAAGCCGACCGAGACCCGCGACGGCGTGACGCTCCCGACCTACCGGGGCGACTCCGTGAACGGCTTCGAGTTCACCGAGGCGGCCCGCATCCCGGACCCCGAGCGGCTCAAGCGGATGTACCACGCGTCCGCCTCGACGCTGAACCTGGTGCGCGCCTTCACCACCGGCGGCTATGCCGACCTGCGCCAGGTGCACGCCTGGAACCAGGACTTCGTGAAGTCGTCGCCGTCCGGTCAGCGCTACGAGCAGCTGGCGCGGGAGATCGACAACGCGCTGAACTTCATGCACGCCTGCGGGACCGACCCGGAGGAGTTCAAGACCGTCGAGTTCTACTCCTCGCACGAGGGGCTGCTGCTCGACTACGAGTCGGCGCTGACCAGGGTCGACTCCCGCACCGGGCAGCTGTACGACGTCTCCGGGCACATGGTGTGGATCGGTGAGCGCACCCGTCAGCTGGACGGCGCGCACATCGAGTTCGCCTCGAAGATCCGCAACCCGCTCGGCATCAAGCTCGGCCCGACGACGACGGCCGAGGAGGCGCTGCAGTACATCGAGCGCCTGGACCCGGAGCGCGAGCCGGGCCGGCTGACCTTCATCGTCCGCATGGGCGCCGACAAGGTCCGTGACAGGCTCCCCGAGCTGGTGGAGAAGGTCACGGCGTCGGGCGCGGTGGTGGCCTGGGTGACCGACCCGATGCACGGCAACACCTTCGAGGCGGCCTCGGGCCACAAGACCCGTCGCTTCGACGACGTGCTGGACGAGGTCAAGGGCTTCTTCGAGGTCCACAAGGCGCTGGGCACGCACCCGGGCGGCATCCATGTGGAGCTGACCGGCGACGACGTCACCGAGTGCGTGGGCGGCGGCGACGAGATCTTCGTCGACGATCTGCACCAGCGCTACGAGACGGCGTGCGACCCGCGTCTGAACCGCAGCCAGTCCCTCGACCTGGCGTTCCTCGTCGCCGAGATGTACCGGGACCAGTAGCCGCCGCGGGTGGTTACCCGCAGGTGAAATGGGGCGCGGATCACATACGATCCGCGCCCCGTCCCACTTTCACGAGGCCCCCGAGGCGGGTAAGGTTAGGTTTGCCTTATTGATCTCGGTGGGAGGTGAACCGCGTGTACGTCTGCAGTTGCTTCGGTATCACGGAGCGGCAGGTGAAGCAGCACGCGGAGAACGGTGCCTGCACCCCCCGCCAGATCGCCTCCGCGTGCAAGGCGGGGACGGATTGCGGGTCGTGCGTGCGGAGGATTCAGGCGCTGCTGGGTCGCGGCGCTTGCCCTCGCCGTGAGATGGCCGACCAGGGCAAGCCGGTACTCGCGGCTGTGGACAGCTTGGAAGAGGCCGCCTGAGATCTCGGGGCGACCTGTGTTCGGCAACCGCGGGCCGTTTGTGGCTGGTCGCTCCCCCGAGTTCTCGGCTTCGCTCGAACAGGGGGACCCCCATCGCGGCGCAGCCGCCCGAGGGCACAGCCCCGCGCCCCTGAGGGGCGCTCCTCAGCTCTCCGGCTGCTCGATGAGCTGCGAGATGTAGAGCGCCTCGCCGAGCTTGTTCAGCAGATCCAGCTGGGTGTCCAGGTAGTCGATGTGGTGTTCCTCGTCCGCCAGGATCGACTCGAAGATGTTCGCGGACGTGATGTCGCCCTTCTCGCGCATGACCTTGATGCCGCGCCTGAGCCGGTCGATCGCCTCGACCTCGATCTGCCGGTCGGCCTCGAACATCTCCTTGACGGTCTGCCCCACCCGCACATGGAAGAGTCGCTGGTAGTTCGGCAGCCCCTCCAGGAAGAGGATGCGGTCGGTGAGCACCTCCGCGTGCTTCATCTCGTCGAAGGACTCGTGCCGCGTGTACTTCGCGAGCCTGTACCAGCCGAAGTTCTCCTGCATCTTCGCGTGCAGGAAGTACTGGTTGATCGCGGTCAGCTCGCCGGTGAGCTGCTCGTTGAGGAATTCGATGACCTCGGGGTCGCCCTGCATCGCGCAGGCTCCTTCCAAGCGGGGGACAGGCGGGTTGCGCCGCATGATTGCACCGGCACCAGGGGGCGTCCAGTAAGTTCACGCTTACTACGAGTTGCCCGAATCGGACCCGGGCTGGTCATGTGCACCCTCCGCGGTCTGTCAGGATGGAGTCATGGGTCATCCGGTGGAGCGCGAATCTGGAGAAGCGGCACGGTCCGAGCTTCCGCCGGGACAGCGAGTGCAGCGGGGCTGGCCGGTCACGCACTACGGTCCGGTCCCCAAGTTCCGCCCCGAGCGCTGGGAGTTCAGGGTCTTCGGCGCCACCGCGGACGGCGAGAAGCGCTGCTGGAACCACGAGGAGTTCACGGCGCTGCCGTACGCCACGGTCGTGGCCGATCTGCACTGCGTCACGAAGTTCAGCATGCTCGGCGCCGAATGGGGCGGCATCCCGGCCCGTACGATCCTGGAGATCGCCCCACCCGCGCCCACGGTCACCCATGTGATGGTCTGGGCGGAGTACGGATACAGCTCGAACCTGCGCCTCGCAGACTTCGCCTCGGACCGTACGATCTTCGCCACCCACAAGGACGGCGAACTGCTCACCGCGGAGCACGGCTTCCCGCTGCGCCTGATCGTCCCGCACCTGTACGCCTGGAAGGGCCCCAAGTGGGTCCGCGGCGTCGAGTACATGACGGCCGACCGGCGCGGCTTCTGGGAGGAGCGCGGATACCACAACGTCGGCGACCCGTGGAAGCAGCAGCGCTACGCCTACCAGGAGGAGCCCGGGGACGGACCCGAGCTCTGACTCCTGGCGAGCGCCCGGGTCAGTGGTGGTACGCGTGTACCACCGCGTGGCCCTTGCCACGTCCGATCATCCACTTGTTCACGGGTGCGGTGATCGCGAAGGCGAGGATGAGCGAGACCGCCAGCGACCCCCAGAACAGCAGGTCGTCGAGGTGGGCGTCCATTGCGGACGGCCACAGCACGATCACGCCGTTGTCGATCACCTCCATCACGGCGATGGAGAGGGTGTCGGCGGCGAGGGCCACGCGCAAGGCGGTCCGGAAGCCGACGCCGGCCTTGAGGACACCGCGCAGGGTGAACGAGTAGCCGAAGAAGAAGGCGAGCGCGATCGCCAGGACCATGGTCGGCAGGTTGCCCCACCCGAGCGCGGTGCCGATCACCATGCCGAGCACCTCGCCGATGGCGCAGCCGGTGAGGCAGTGGAGGGTGGCCTGGGCGGCCGTGGACCAGCCGACCTTGCCGGCGCCGTCTCCATGACTGTGTGCGTGCCCGCGAGCGTGCACGTCGGCGTGCGCGCTGTGCTCGTCGTGTCCGCCGTGGCTGTGCGGCTCGTGCTCCGTGTGCTGCGCGTGGTCCGTGTGTGCCCCGTGCTGCATGGTCGGCCCCCAAGGTCGGACGGTTCCTGTCACCGCACGGGAAACCACGTACCCCCTGGGGGTATTCCCATGGGTCAGTCGTCGCGGAGTTTCTTCAGGCGTTCCACGTCCGCCGCGTGGCCCTCCTTGCGGCCGGGGGTCTCGATGACCAGGGGTACGCCCTCGGTTGCCGGGTGGGTCATCAGGGCGCGGAACGGGTCCTCGCCGATGTGGCCGGCGCCGATGTTCGCGTGACGGTCCCGGTGCGCTCCGACCCCCTCCTGGGAGTCGTTCGCGTGGATCAGCTTGAGCCGGCCCTCGCCGACCGTCTCCACCAGGAGGTCGAGTGTCCGGTGCATCCCGTCCGGCCCGGTCAGGTCGTGCCCGGCGGCGAAGACATGGCAGGTGTCGAGGCAGACGCCCAGCTTGGGGTGTGCGTCGAGCGCCTCGAAGTACGGCCCGAAGTCCCACGTGCGGGAGCAGAGCGAGGCGCCCTGGCCCGCCGTGGACTCCAGCAGGAGGTACGGGTCGTCGTCGTGCGTCAGCTCCTCCAGCAGGGGCAGCATCCGCTCCCGCACCTGCTCCCGGCCGCCCGTCGCGCTCCCGGTGTGCACGACGACACCCAGCGCCCCGATCTCGCGGCCCCGGCGCAGCGAGTGCCTGAGCGACTCGACGGACAGGTCGACGGTCGCCTCGGTGTGCGAGCCGAAGTTGATCAGATACGGGGCATGGACGTACGCCGGTATCGACCCGACGGCGCACGCCGCCCGGAACGCCTCGTCCTGCAGCGGATTGCCGACGGGCGTCGCCCAGCCGCGCGGATTGGCCACGAAGACCTGCACGGCCTCGGCCTCGATGTCGCGCGCGTAGGACAGCCCGACGGAGTGCAGACCACCGGCCACGGGGACATGGCTGCCGACGGGGTTGCGGGAGACGCCCGATGTGCCGAGGGCGCCACGGGACTGCTGAGTGCTCACCCTCCAAGGGTGTCACGCGGTCCCGGACGCCCTGTGCGCCGGTCCTCACCGGTCCTCACCGGTTACCGGCCCTCACCGGCCCTCACTGGCCCGCACCTGCCCTCACCGGTCCTCCGTGAGGCGGTCCGTCAGCGGATCTCGATCGTGATCGTCGACCCCTTGGACGCCTTGTCGCCGCCCTTCACCGACTGGCTCTTCACCGTGTCGCCGAACAGCCCCAGCAGACCCCGGTCCTCCTCGACCTTGAAGCCCGCGGCCTCCAGCGCCTTCTTCGCGTCGTCGACGCTGTCGCCGACCACGTCCGGAACCTGGACCTGCTCGCGGCCCTTGGAGATCGTCAGCGTGACCATGTCGCCCGCGCCGACCTCCTTGCCCGCGCCCGGCGACTGCTGGGCGATCTGCCCGGCGTCGAACTCCGAGGTGACCTGTGTGTCGGCGATCTGCACCTTCAGGCCCGCGCCCTGCAGTTCCGCCGTCGCATCGTCGAGGGACGCGCCCGTGACGTCGGGCACCTCCACCGGGCTGCCCTTGCTGACGGTGAGCGCGATCGCCGAGCCCCCGTGCCGCACGGTGCCCGCCTGCGGGTCCGTGCCGATCACGAAGCCCTTGGTCACGTCCTCGCTGAAGGCGCGCGTGACCATGCCCGCGACCAGGCCTTCCTTCTTCAGCCGCTCCCGAGCCGCGTCCAGCGCGTAGCCCTTCAGATCGGGCACCTCCACGGTCTCGGGGCCGTCCGAGATGGTCAGGGTCACCGAATCGTTCGAGCGGATCCGCGCGCCCGTCGCCGGGTCGCTGCTGATCACCGTGCCGCGCTTCACCGTGTCGCTGTAGGCGTGCTTGACCTGCTTGACCTCGAGCCCGGCACTCTTCAGCCGCGCCCGCGCCTGCGCCTCGGTCTTGGCCAGCAGCGGCGGGACCTTGGTGAACTGGCCGGAGTTGATGTACCAGACGCCCGCGCCGACGCCGAACACCAGCAGCACCGCGCATATGAGCGCGAGCAGCCCGCGCCGAGGGCGCCCGGAGCGCCGCCTGGGCTCGGGCGGCGGGCTCTCCAGCCGGCTCGTCCGGTTGAGTACGGCCTCCTCGGCCTCCTCCTCGTTCACCGGGTTGACCGGCAGCAGCCGCGGGATCACGCTCGTACGGTCCCCGGCGTTGTCGTGCGCCGAGGCGACGGCTTGCGGCGGTACGGCGTCGAGCTGCTCGGCGGTGAGCGCGCTGCGTGTCTCCAGGACCAGACCGAGCAGCGCCACCGCGTTCTCCGGGCGCAGCTCAGGGTTGCGCGCGGTCGCCGTCGCCACCAGCTCGTCCAGCTCGACGGACAGCCCCGGCACGACGGCCGACGGCGGCGGCACGTCCTCGTTCAGGTGCTGGTAGAGCACCTGGGCCGGGGAGTCGCCGTGGTGCGGCTTGCCGCCGGTGAGTATCTCGTAGAGGACGACCCCGCACGCGTACACATCGACCCGGGGGTCTGCCGTGCCGTGTTCGATCTGCTCCGGGGCGAGATACGAGACCGTGCCGAGGACGGCGCCCGTCGTGCTCGTGACGGTGTCCACGGCCCGGACGAGACCGAAGTCGGCCACCTTGACCCGGCCGTCGTCCCCTATCAGGACGTTCTCCGGCTTCATGTCGCGGTGCACGAACCCGGCGCGGTGCGCGGCGCCCAGGGCGGCCAGCACCGGCTCCAGGATGCCGAGAGCGGCGCGCGGTTGCAGCGCCCCGCGCTCGCGCAGCACATCGCGCAGGGTGCACCCGGCGACGTACTCCATGGCGAGGTAGACGTACGACCCGTCGGTGCCCTGGTCGAAGACCTGTACGACGTTCGGGTGGGCGAGACGGGCGACCGACTTGGCCTCCCGGATGAAACGCTCGACGAACGAGCCGTCGGCGGCCAGCGTCGGGTGCATCACCTTGAGCGCGAGGACGCGGTCGAGGCGGGTGTCCACGGCCCGGTAGACCGTGGCCATCCCGCCGACCGCGATACGCGCGTCGACGCGGTAGCGGCCGTCGAGCACCTGCCCGACGAGGGGGTCCTGAAGGGTCGTATCCACGCAGGTGAGTGTACGAGGGCGCACTGTCGGGCCCGTCCGTTACGGCGACACCGGGGCGTGACTGCAGCCGACCTGTGACGCACACCGCACGCGCACCCCGCTCGCAACGCGGCTCAGAAGGCGGGCCGTTCCGGGTCCAGCCGGGCCATGCCCCCCGTGGGGGACGACGCCTCCGCGAAATGCCGGCGCGGGATACGGCCGGCCAGCCGTGCGAGCCGGCCCGCCTCCACCGCGTGCCGCATGGCCTCCGCCATCAGGACCGGCTCCTGCGCCCGGGTCACCGCCGAGGCGAGCATCACACCCGCGCAGCCCAGCTCCATCGCGAGCGCCGCGTCGGACGCCGTACCCGCGCCCGCGTCCAGGATGACCGGCACGCGCGCGTGCTCCACGATCAGCTGGAAGTTGTGCGGGTTGCGGATGCCGAGCCCGGAGCCGATCGGCGAGCCGAGCGGCATGATCGCGGCGCAGCCCACGTCCTCCAGCTTGCGTGCGAGGACGGGGTCGTCGTTCGTGTACGGCAGCACGGTGAAGCCGTCGTCGACCAGCGTCTCGGCCGCGTCCAGCAGCTCGATCGGGTCGGGCAGCAGGGTCCGCTCGTCGGCGATGACCTCCAGTTTGACGAGGTCCGTGCCGAGCGCCTCCCGCGCGAGACGTGCGGTGAGCACGGCCTCGCCCGCGGTGAAGCAGCCCGCCGTGTTGGGCAGCACCCGGATGCCCAGCTTGTCGAGCACGGACAGGACCGAGCCGTGCACCGAGGCGTCGACGCGTCGCATCGCGACCGTGGTGAGCTCTGTTCCGGACGCCACCAGCGCCCGCTCCAGCACGTCGAGGCTCGGCGCACCGCCGGTCCCCATGATCAGCCGGGACGAGAATGTCGTACCACCGAGGACGAAGGGATCGTCGGCCATGGGTCAGCCTCCTTGGACGGCGGTGAGGACCTCGACACGATCCCCCTCCGAGAGGGATGTCGACGGCCACTGCACGCGCGGGACGACGGTTTCGTTGAGGGCGGCGGCCACGCCCGAGGGGGCCGCGGTGAGGGTCTTCACGACGGCGTCGAGCGCGATGCCGGGAGTGACCTCGCGGCGCTCCCCGTTGACCGAGATGTTCATGCGGGTTGCTCCGTGAGTGCGGTGGCGGTGAAGCGCCTGGGGGTGAAGGGGCGAGCCTCGTCCGGGAGTTCGCCGGTGGTCAGGACGTGCGCCATGACGTCCCCGGTGACCGGGGTGAGCAGGACGCCGTTGCGATAGTGCCCGGTGGCCAGCAGCAGGCCGTCCAGCTCCGTCGGGCCGAGCAGCGGCGCGTTGTCCGGGGAGCCCGGGCGCAACCCCGCCCGCGTCTCGGTGAGCGGCAGCTCGGTGATCCCGGGAACCAGCTCGTGCGCGTCCCGCAGCAGCTCGTACACCCCGCCCGCGGTGACCGTCGTGTCCCAGCCCAGCTCCTCGCTGGTCGCGCCGACGACCAGCTCGCCGTTCTCACGCGGTACCAGGTAGATGTTGCCGCCGCGGACGACGGCGCGCACGGTACGGCTCAGGAACGGCGCGTAGCGCTCGGGCACGGTCAGCCGCAGCACCTGCCCCTTCACGGGACGTACCGGCGGCAGGACCTCGTCAGGGACGCCCGCGAGCCGCCCGCTGAGGCTGCCCGCGGCGAGGACGACCTGCCCCGCGGCGAGTTCGGTGCCGTCGGCGGTCCTGACCCCGGCAGCCCGCTCCCGTACCACGGACAGCCGGTCGGCCCACGCCCGGTGGAAGACGACCCCGGCGCGTTCGCAGGCCGTCACCAGGGCCGCGGCGAGCCGGCGCGGATCGACCTGGTGGTCGCCGTCGACCCTGAGCCCCCCGCGCACGCCCGGCGCGAGCATCGGCTCGAGGCGACGGCACTCGCGCCCGCTCAGCCACTCCGACTCAAGACCGGAGCGCTGCTGCAGGGCATGCAGTTCGCGCAGATGGGCGCGGTCGTCGGCGTCCAGGGCGACGGCGAGCGTCCCGCACCGCCGGTAGCCGATGTCCTGGCCGGTGGCCCCGGTCAGCTCGGCGACGAAGTCCGGATAGCGGCGGGCGGACTCCAGGTTGAGGCCGAGCAGCGTCTGCTCGCCGTAGTGCAGCTCGGTGACGGCGGCGAGCATCCCGGCGGCCACCTGGGCCGCCCCACCGCCCGGTTCGGGATCCACGACGGCGGTGGCGAACCCGCGTTGCGCCGACCGCCAGGCCGTCACGAGCCCGATGATCCCGCCCCCTATGACGAGGACGTCTGACGTACGTGAAGACGACATGGGCGTCCAGCCCCTCCCTTCGCCGGCATGACCCGGATCAGGTTCGTACGGTCGGAGGCCGCCCAGCCTCCCTCTCAGCCCGGTGCGTCCGGGCTCCCGCGAGTGCTTGTACGTCGGCAACCCTAGCCGGTGCCGTTTGCCTCGGTAAGGGAGCCTCCCTCGATGGCCCGCTCGGCGAGATCCGGGCCGAGTACGCGGGTGGCGACGTCGTACACGGCCACCTGGTGGGTACCCGGAGTGTTGTGGAGCAGGTCACTCGGCACGCACGCTGACTGACACATTGTCAGTGTCTAAGGTGATCAGGTGAGCGAGCACACGCAGGCACGGCGCGCTTCGGCACGGCGCGCTTCGGCACGGCGCGATTCGGCACGGCGCGCTTCGGCACGGCGCGTCGTCGTCGTGGGTGCGGGCATGGCCGGGGTGCAGACCGCGGTCGCCCTGCGGGAACAGGGCTTCACCGGCAGCGTGACGCTGATCGGAGCGGAGCCGCACCAGCCGTACGACAGGCCGCCGCTGTCCAAGGCCGTGCTGCTCGGCAAGGCCGAGGGCGCCACCTTCGACGTCGACTTCGAGGCCCTGGGCATCGAGCTCGAGCTGGGCCGCGAGGCGACCGGCGTACGCCCTGAGGACCATGAGCTGGACACCGTCGAGGGCTCCGTCCCGTACGACGTCCTCGTCCTGGCGACCGGGGCGGAACCGATCCGGCTGCCGGGCGCGGAGGGCGTGCCCGGGGTGCATCTGCTGCGCACGCTGGACGACGCCGAGCGGTTGCGGCCGGTCCTCGCCCGGCAGCACGACATCGTGGTCGTGGGCGCGGGCTGGATCGGCGCCGAGTTCGCCACCGCCGCGCGCGAGGCGGGCTGCGCGGTGACCGTGGTGGAGGCCGCGGACCGGCCGCTCGCGGGTGCGCTGCCGGCGGATGCGGCCGCACCGATGACTTCCTGGTACGCCGACAGCGGGGCCGTGCTGCGCACCCACGCGCGCGTGGAGCGCATCGAGCCGGGGGCCGTGATCCTCGACGAC
>CBFHCJ010000127.1:0-12465 GCA_965654005.1 uncultured Streptomyces sp.
ACCGCGAAACCATGCAGCCCATGTATGATTTCATGGACAAGGCAGTGGCGGACCTGACCATCGCGATTCCCGACCAGCGCGATGATTGCGCGGCCTCCCGCTGACGTCCGTCACCCAGCGCTGGCTCGGCCCCTCTGCCGAACTGGCCGTCGACGGCCGGCGAGCACAACCTCGCTTTCCCGACGAACGACTGAAGGGACGCAACTCGCGGAGAGCCTGCGCACGTTCTTCCGCCAGGAAATCGACGATGCGTTCGTGCTCCTTCACAAGAGCATCGATTCGCGCGTACGAGTCTTCGAGGCCGACCAAGCAGATACGTGATTCAGCTGCGAGCGTGGTGTAGATCCGCAAAAGCCTCGAGTTGCCCGAGGCCTCGACGAGGGTGCCGTGGAAAGCCAGGTCGAGTTCGGCCAGCCGGGACCAGTCGCCCGTGCTCACCGCGCCGGCCATGTCACCGAGGACGTTTCTGAGGGCGGTGACCGTGGCGCTGACAGCGGCTTTCCCGGATTTCAACACCGCGTCGGCAGCGGCTGTTTCGACGGCCTTGCGGGCGGCGTAGATTTCGGCAATGTCACTGGCCGTCAGTTCCAGGATGAAAACAGCCTTGTTGCGGTAACTGACGAGCAGACCTTCTTGGACGAGCCGTTGCAGGGCTTCGCGAACCGGGCCACGGGACACCTGCATCCGAGCGGCGAGCCGGGTGCGGGCAACCCACCCACGGGTCGCCGTGTGACGCCCGTCGGCGAGGAGCGCGTACTCGAAGATGCCAGCATGAGCAGCGCCTCACGAACCGATCCCTTGCTCACGCGCAGAGTGGGTGCCAGAGTCGCCTCGGACAGCTGCTCGCCCTGCGCGAGCTTGCCCTGCAGGATGGCCGTGCGCAGGGCCTGCGCGACCTGTTCGGTGGTGGAACTGGCACTCACCGCTGTAAGGGGGGAGGCTTGCGTAGCATCATGGCTCCAATGAGCAATGAAATCGGTCCGGGCGGATCGCTGATCGCTCGACGCTGCCACTCGCGGCGCACGTCGCAGATGGTCACAGATCAAAATACAGGGTCCCATTCTGTCCGGAGCCGCCCGGGGTGTTGGTAGCAATCCCTCAGCGGCCGTCGGCCAAGACCGAACGCGAGTACAAGCGGATGTGCGAGTACTCCGGCACGGCCCGCCGTTCCGGCCGCATCCCCTGGGACGCCATCCGCGACGACACCCAGATCGCCGTGGCGGGCCCCGCCTTCCTTCGCCGGGCCCCGAGACTTCTTCACGGCCGTGGAGACCGCGGTCAAGGACTACCGTGTCGACCGCCAGGCGGGCCAGCCCGTCCGGCTGGAGCTGTGGTGCGAGACCGCCCGCATGGTTCCCCAACTGGTAGGGGTCGGGGAGGAGTTCGGCATCTACTGCTTCTCCGGTGGCGGATTCGACGGCTTGGCCCGCACATACGACGCAGCCGTGCGAGCGATGGAAGGAGGCCGGAAAACCGTTGTGCTCCACCTGGGCGACTACGACCCGAGCGGCGAGCACCTGTTCAATGCGCTTCCCGAGGACATGAGCGCGTTCGCCGAGGCCGCGGGCGCCGAGGTGGAGTTCGAGCGGGTCGCGGTGACCCCGAACAGATCGCCGCCCACAACCTGCCGACGGCCCCCGCCGAAGGCGACCGACCGGCGCTCGTTCTCCGGCACCGCCACCCAGGCCGAAGCCCTGCCGCCGGACATCCTGGCCGCGGTCGTGCGAGAGGCGGTCGAGGCCCACCGTGACCCGGTCGTGCACCGGCGGATGCTGGAGCGCGAGGAAGTCGAGCGGCGGGCCATCCGCGAGCACCTGGGCGGCGGTCGACCAGCGATGGAGTAAGCCTGCCTGGGCGATGGGAGTCCGCCGCCGAGTCGGGAGTTTTTGCGGAGCGCGTCAGCTTTCGCAGGCGCACCCGGCGGCGGTCTTCGCCTCGGCCGGGCTCTGAGCGGGGTCGATGGCCTGTTCGTCCGGGGTGCAGCAAGCGGTGGTCCCGCAGCAGGAGCCCGGCGCGCTGTCGGCCGTGTCGAGGGTGTCGGCGTCGCCCTTGACGACGTAGACCTCCCACGGCTCGTTGCCGGGGCCGGTCACCCATGTCTTGTCCTGGAGCGCGTAGCAGCAGGAGGTGTCGTTCTCCTCGAAGGTCGCCAGCCCGGCTTCCTGCAGGCGGGCGGTCGCGGCGGTGACCTCCTCGGTGGTGGCGACTTCGACGCCGAGGTGGTCCAGGCGGGTGTCCTCGCCGGACTCGCCCTCGATGAGGACGAGCTTGAGCGGGGGCTCGGCGATGGCGAAGTTCGCGTATCCGGGCCGGCGCTTGGCCGGCTCGGTGCCGAACAGCTTGGAGTAGAAGACGATCGAGCCTTCCAGGTCGGCGACGCGAAGAGCGAGCTGAACACGGGACATGACGGACCTCCCAGATCCGGACTCTGAATCGATGGATATCGATATAACTCGAGCTTGCCATCGGATTAGATAGACGTCAACATAGACGCATGTCGAAATCAGAACTGGTGATGCTCGGCCGGGACGACGCGGTGGCGTGCTGCTCGCCGATGGTCCGCGAGCCGCTGGATGAAGAGGCTGCGGTCGACCTGGCGCGGATGTTCAAGGCCCTGTCGGACCCGGTCCGGCTGCGGCTGCTGTCGCTGATCGCCTCGCATGAGGGCGGCGAGGCCTGCGTCTGCGACCTGACCGGCCCGTTCGACGTCTCTCAGCCGACCATCTCCCATCACCTGAAGGTGTTGCGCGAGGCCGGTCTGGTCGGCTCCGAACGGCGCGGGACCTGGGTCTACTACTGGGTGCTGCCCGCTGCCCTGGCCAAGCTCTCCTCGCTGCTCCAGGCCCCGGCCGGCATGGTCCCGGCGGCCGTGGGGGCCACGGCATGACCGAGATAGCTCCACTTGGCCGCCGCTCGGCGGTCGAGTTCGTGGGGACCGGTGCGCTTGTCGCCGTCGTGGTCGGCTCCGGTATCCAGGCCACCAAGCTCTCCCAGGACGTCGGCGTGCAGCTGCTGGCCAACTCCCTGGCCACCGTCTTCGGCCTCGGCGTGCTGATCGCTCTGCTCGGCCCGGTCTCCGGCGCCCACTTCAACCCTGCCGTCACGCTGGCCGCCTGGTGGACCGGCCGCCGCGGTGGCGAGGGGCCGAGCCTGCGCGACGTCGCGGCCTACCTGCCCGCGCAGATCGCCGGGGCGATCGGCGGCGCAGTGCTGGCCAACGCGATGTTCGCCGAACCGCTGGTGCGCTGGTCCAGCCACGACCGCTCGGCCCTGCACCTGTGGCTGGGTGAGGTCGTGGCCACCGCCGGCCTGATCGTGCTGATCTTCGGCCTAGCCCGCACCGAGCGCGCGCACTTCGCCCCGGTCGCGGTCGCGTCCTACATCGGCGCCGCCTACTGGTTCACCTCGAGTACGTCGTTTGCCAACCCGGCGGTGACGGTCGGGAGGGCCTTCACCGACACCTTCGCCGGCATCGCCCCCGGCTCGGTCGCGGCGTTCGTCGCCGCCCAGCTCGTCGGCCTGGCCGTCGGCGTCGCCCTGGTCGCCGCGCTGTTCGGCCGCCCCACACCTGTCGTGGAGGACATCGTCGTCCCGCACGGCGAGCACCGCCCTGCCGTCTCCGGGCCCTGACCAGCAACTGCCCCTCCCAGTCGAAGGAACCCGATCGTGAGCACTCCCGCCGTCCCGTCCGTTCTGTTCGTCTGCGTCCACAACGCCGGACGGTCCCAGATGGCCGCTGCCTTCCTCACCCACCTCGGCGGCGACCGCGTCCAGGTCCGCTCGGCCGGCTCCGCCCCCGCGGACAGCGTGAACCCGGCCGTGGTCGAGGCCATGAACGAGGTCGGGGTCGACATCTCCGCCGAGACACCGAAGGTGCTCACCACCGAAGCCGTGCAGGCCTCCGACGTGGTCATCACCATGGGCTGCGGCGACGCCTGCCCCTACTTCCCCGGCAAGCGCTACCTCGACTGGAAGCTGGACGACCCGGCCGGCCAGGGCGTCGCCGCCGTACGCCCGATTCGCGACCAGATTGAGCAACTGATCCGCGGCCTGCTCACCGAGCTGGGCGTCGAGGCCGCCGCGTGACCAGCGCCCGGGCGCGGATCGCCGCGATGCTCCCCGCGCACGCCAGGCAGGTGCTGGCCATCTACCAGCTCGGCATCGACGGCGGCGACGCCACCTTCGAGACCACCGCGCCCACTTGGGAGGTCTTCGATGGCTCCCGGCGGCCCGAACACCGCCTGGTCGCCCTTGATGACGGCGACCGGGTCGTGGGCCGGGCCGCCGTCGTGCCGGTCTCCGACCGGTGCGCGTACGCGGGCGTGGTCGAGCACTCCGTCTACGTCCCCCCTGACGCCCGCGGCCTCCTTTGAGTAGCCGACAAGCCCGAACCAGCAGTCCGTCCGGGGAGTGAACCGGCCATGACACCCGTGCACCACACCTCTCGCCCCCGCTATGGTCGTCCCGACCCCTTCTGAGCCGCGTGAACTCGAACCGCACGCTCGCGGCGCCCGGAGAAACGTAGGCGACTTCGACGCCAGCGGATCCGACATTGAACGCGACTGGGTGGAGCGGCCGTCGTAGCCGGCAAGGTTTTCGGTGGTGGAGGGGTACTTGTCGGCCCAGGGCCGGTGGGAGAGGTCCGCGAGATAGCCGGCTTGGGCCAGGACATGGTCGGCGGCCGGGTTCTCCCCGCCCGGCTCACGGGAGTGGAGCGGTACGGCGGTGCTCCGGCACCGGGACGGTCATCGCGTCGAGCTGACCCTGCGCGTCGATCCCTTGATGGGAGCAGGTCCCGACGGCCACGGGCGAGGGTTTCCTGCGGTGCGTCAGCCGTGTCGCCGAAGAGGCCAGGCCGATGTGGTACGAACACTTCGCCCCGGCCCCGTCGATCGCCTCCGTCCGCCGGCGCGCCTGGATCGTCGAGCTGTGGCCGGTCCAGGATCCCGGCACCGGTGAGGTGGTCGGGGTCGGCGCCGCGAGGTTCGACGGCAGCGAGCGCCACTCGGTCCGCCTGCGCCTGGTCCTGCTGAACGAGGCGGGCACCCGTATGGGGACGACCCTGGATGTCACCCGCACTGCCCAGGAGCTCGCCGAGCTGGCCGTGCCGCGGCTCGCCGATTTCGTGAGCGTGGATCTCCTCGACTCGGTGATGCGCGGCGAGGAGCCGGTCCCGGGGCCGGTGGACGCCGACGTGGTGCTGCGCCGGGTCGCGTACGAGTCCTCCGCCGCAGGTGTGCCCGAGGCGGCCGTCGACATCGGCGAGATCGACGCCTACCCGCCGTGCTCTCCGCCGGCCCGCTCACCGACCGGCGGGCAACCGGTGCTCAGCGGCGTGGACGACCCCGACTTCACCCGGTGGATCAGCCAGGACGCGGCCCGCTCCGGCCTGGCGCGGAAGTACGGGTACCACTCGATCATGGCCACGCCGCTGCGGACCTGGGGCATCACCCTCGGGGTGGCGGCCTTCTGTCGCAAAGGGAGCTCCGAGCCCTTCCAGCCGGACGACCTGGTCCTCGCCGAGGAACTCGCGGGCCGGGCCGCCGTCGGCGTGGACAACGCCCGCCGCTCCACGCGGGAGCGAACCAACGCGCTCACCCACCCGCACCTACGACGAAGGCGGGCGGGGCCTGCACATGGTTGCGCAGTTCAGCCAGGGCTGGGGAACCCGGCAGTCCGCCACCGGAAAGACCATCTGGGCCGAGCAACCCCTCCCGGTCAGCTGACCATGACCGAGCGCGCGGGCGCGCCGACCACAGCATTCGCCCACATCCACGACACCAGCTCGCGCGCCAGTCCGGGCGGCTCCAATTCTCCGGATCGCGTTCCCCGACGTCGCGGAACACGGGCAGCTGCACGTCCACGACGTCGTCCGGGGCCAGGCACAGCGGCGCGCAGGCGTGGTCGGCGCGGCGGATGTCCCGCTCGTCATACGTCCAGCGCGCCTTGTGCCCGTAGCAGCCCAGGGCTATGTCGCCGAAGAAGACGTGGCCGTGCTGCCGCAGGCCCGGCATGGGGTGCAGGAGCGACTGGAGTCGTGGCTGGAGGTCCTGCGTCAGGCTCGGGAGGAGGTCGCCCCCGCACAGGAGCGGGCCGAGCGTGCCCGGGTGGCCCGCGAGGAGCTTGTGCGGGTTTTGCCGAGGAGGGCGCCGACTGAGCGCGACCCACGACTGCCGGTTCGGCCGCCCTCGGCGGCCAGGTGCTCTGAGTATGGAGCTTTCTGCCACCTCGAAACACCGGAGAACGACGTCGTCGAGGTGGGTGAGCAGTTCGTCGGGCGGCAGGTCGACGTCGGCCAGGGTTCGCATCGCGGCGCGCAGCCGTCCCATGGTGGCGGAGGCCTGAATCCCGTGGCCGACGAGGTCGCCGACGACCAGGGCGACACGGGCACCGGAGAGCGGGATGACGTCGAACCAGTCGCCCCCGACCCCGGCCTGCGTGGGCAGATAGCGGTAAGCGGCCTCCAGGGCATCCTGCTCGGGCAGCGCGCGGGGCAGCGGGCTGCGCTGCAGGGTGACGGCCATGCGGTGTTCACGTGTGTAGCGGCGGGCGTTGTCGATGCAGACCGCGGCGCGGGCCGCGAGTTCCTCGGCGAGTGCGAGGTCGTCCTCCTCGAAGGGCTCCGACATCTGCGAGCGCAGGAAGCCGGCCACTCCGATGACGGTGCCGCGTGCCTGCAGCGGGGCGGTGATGAAGGAGTGAATGCCGAACTCGACGATCTGGGCGACATGCCCGTCGTCCTGTGCCCACAGGCCGAGAGCCTCCCGCAGGTCGGGCTCGACGAGGGCCCGTCCGGCAGCCAGCCCCCTCATCTGGGGCGTGACGGATGTGTACGTGACGAGCCAGCCGACGGGATAGAGCGGATGGTCGTCCCGGATGCCGACGCAGGCGACGCGGCACAGCTGCTGCGTGCTCGTCGGCTCCTCGCCCCGCAGAACGGGCTGTCCGCCAGATCGACGGTGACGTAGTCGGCGAACCGTGGTACCGCGGCTTCCGCCAGCTCCTCGGCGGTCCGGGCCGCATCCAGCGTGGTGCCGATGCTCACGCTGGCGTCGTAAAGGACTTTGAGACGTGTCCGGGCCGCCTCCGCCTTGCCCGACAGCGCCTGTAGCTCGGTGGAGTCCCGAAGTGTCGCGACACTGCCGGAGCGTTGCCCGTGCCGGGCGATGGACCGTTGGTTGATTGCGAGCAGTCGGTCCCCGGTCAGGTGCAGCTCGTCAGCCGACTCACGGCCCGATGCCAGTAGCTCGGCGGTCGCCGGATCCAGGCCGAGCTGGCGTACGTGCCGCCCCTGGGCATCGGGAGGAAGGTCCAGCAGGCGCTTGGCCTCGTCGTTGGCGAGCAGCAGGCGACGGCCCGCGTCGACGATGAGCACCCCTTCCCGGACGGAGTGCAGAACCGCGTCATGGTGCTCGTACATCCGGGTTATCTCGGCCGGGCCGAGGCCGCGGGTCTGACGCCACAGCCTTCTGCTGAGCAGCGCCGCTCCTGCGGTGGTGGCGGCCACCGCCGCGGCCGCGATACCCATCACCAGCGATATCTGCCGGGTGGCCGTGGCGCTGACGGTCTTGATCGTGACCCCGGTGATGACGACGCCGATCACCCGGCCCTTGGGATCCTTCACCGGCACATTCGCTCGGACCTGCGGCCCGAGGGTGCCCTTGCCCTCGTCCATGAACGTTCGTCCGCTGGTCAGCAGGGGCTGGATGTTGCCGGTGATGTGCTTGCCGATCTGGCTCGGGTCCGGGTGGGTGTAGCGGACCCCCTCTCGATTGGTGATCACGATGAAGTCGACCCCAGAGGCTTTCCTGGCCGCCTCGGTGCGTGGCTGCAGGACTGCGCTGGGGTCCGCCGAGGACAGCCCCTGCACGATCCCCGGCGACTGGGCGAAGGCCTCGGCCGTGGCGACCGAGCGCTGAACGGCCTCGCGCCGGCTGTCGTTCTGCGCGAAGACGACGAGCATGACGGACGCACCGACGGCAAGCAGCAGGATCACGATCATCTGCAGCACAAACATTTGGCCGACGACACTGTGCACGTTCAGCGCCGACTGCGGCGGCGTGGCGCGGGCGCGGCTCAGTCCGCTGCGCAGTGGCCTGCCCCCTTCGTCGCCTTCGACGTACTGCGACTGAGGGGCATCCTGCGACTGAGGGGCATCGACACTGGGGCCTGGCCAGATCGTCGAGCCGGCGCTGGCCGACCCGTACGCCAACCCGCGCCAGGTCACCGCGGACGGCCTCACCCGACTCCTGAGCCGCGCCTGGGCCGGGGAACCGCCGACCGCCTGACGGCTGCCCGCCCCGCTCACTCTTACGCAGGCGCGCGATTGCTCACCGCAGGGGTCACCTCACCCAGTGCCCCGAGACGGGCACGCCGAATTCGGCGAGCGGCCTGGAGAAACGGACCGGGGGGCAACACTGGAACCGCGCTCCAGGCCTTGTTCTCCCGAAGTTACGCCGAAGTGACCAGTAGCTCTCTGCAGGGGAGCCCGGTTCCCGGAGGACGCCGGGGAGATCCCGGGGCGTGGGCGGGCTGCCGTTCGAGGTGGCGGAGTTCGACCTGCCGGAGGGAAGCGTGCTTGCCTTCTACGCTGACGGTCTGCTGGAGGGGGCCGACCGAGACGCCGAGGCCGAACGCGAGGTGTCCATGAGGTGCTCGCGGCGCAGGAACACCCCCTTGGAGGATGCCTGTGACACATTGCTGGAACGGCTGTCGCTCGAACGCCGGACCGACGATGCGGCGCTCCTGCTCGCCCGTACCAAGGCCCTCGGTAGTGACCGGGTGGCCAGCTCGCAGCCGGCTGCCCTGAGGCCGTGTCGCAGGTGCGCAAGTGGGTGACCGGGACGCTGGCGGCCTGGGACCTGCCGGACCTGGGATTCGTCACCGAGCTGACCGCCGGCGAGCTGGTCACCAACGCGCTCCGATACGGTCGCCAGCCCGTCCGACTGCGGCTGATCCGTGACACCGAGCTGATCTGCGAGGTGAGTGACGCCGACAACACCGCCCCTCATCTTCGGCGCGCGCACTTTCGACGAGGGAGGCCGGGGCCTGTTCATCGTCGCCCAGCTCACCCAGCGCTGGGGAGCAACAACAGCCTGGAGAGCAGTGACTGGGGCAGGAACCGGCTCACCGACGGCTCTGACCAGTGTCACCGGTGCCATGGGGTACACCAGCAGCGAAACGTAGCACGCCGTCGCAGGATCGACCGCCGTGATCGGCCGGTCGCCTGGGTGGAGGCCGAAGTCAACCCAAAGTCGACCCGTGGGTTGACGGAAGCCGGGTGTCTCTGATTGATCATCGCCGTATGAGTATCACGGACTGGATTATCGATCTCGCTCTCATCGGGCTGGTGGTGCTGCAGCTGCGTGGCCGCCGACTGAGCACACGGATGATGCTGCTGCCGCTCGTGCTCGTGACCTGGGCGGGGACGCAGTACCTGCATGGCATCCCGACGGCGGGCAATGATCTCGGGCTGAGTGTGCCGGCGGCCCTGGTGGGGTTGACCCTGGGCACAGGCGCCGGGGTCCTGACCCGGGTGTACGGTGACGCCGACGGCGAGGTCATCATCCGCGCCACGATCGCCGCAGCGGTCCTGTGGGTGCTCGGGGTCGGCTTCCGGCTGGCCTTCCAGCTGTACGCCACCCACAGCGGCGGTGAGGCGATCGGCCGGTTCTCGATGCGCCACCACATCGACATCGCCGCCTGGACGCCGGCGATTCTCCTGATGGCCTTCGCCGAGGTCCTGTCGCGCACTGCCATCGTGTGGTGGCGCGGTGAGGTGGCCCGCCGCAGGCTCTCCGGGGAGCGGGCGCTGTTCGCGTGAGCGACGCAGGACAGCGCCGAGGCCGAGGCCGAGCGCCATGGCACCTGGCATCGCAGTGGGCGAGGCATGCTGGCCTGGTGAGTGGTGATGACCTCCAATCGGCGGACGACCGGACGCGGCCGGCCCGGAACGAGCCTGCCCTCGGTACGGTAGTGGGCCTGCTCGGTCTGGCCGGTCTGCTCTATGGAGCGGCGCAGGCGACGGATCCCGGCCTGGCTGAGGGACACCGGACCGGCCTGGTGCTCACTGCGGCCACCGGTCTTGGCTGGTGCGGCTGGCTGGTCGGACCGTACGGCCACCGCCGGCTGGTCAGTCTGTCGGCGGTGGCAGTGCTGGCTGTCACCGGCGGCGCGATGGCCGCATCGTCCACATTCGGAGCAGTGGTAGTCGGTGTGGCTGCCCTGTGTGCCGCCACGTTGCTGGAGTTGCTGCCCGCTGCTGCGCTGGCTGTGGGCGCTGTGGCCGCTGCCGCGGTCGCGGTCACGGCAGCCGGTCAGGCTGCCGGGCGGCTGCCGGGCGTGGGGATCGGCGCTTTGCTTGGACTGATCCTTGGCGTTGCCCGCCGTCAGCAGAGGGTCGGGATGAGGGCGGACGCCGAGCTGGCGGTGGCCCGGGAGCGGGGCTTCGTCGAGCACGAGCGTGCCGAGCTGCTGGCCGAGCGCAACCGGATCGCTCGTGAAGTGCACGATGTTCTGGCCCATACGCTGTCGGCGCTGTCGATCCAGATGACGGCGTTGGACAGTCTGGTCGAGGGCGGAGCCGGCGTCCGCGAGGTGCAGGCTGCCGTCGGTCGGTCCCGCCGGCTGGTCGTCGAGGGTCTTGGGGAAGCCCGCCGCGCGGTGCGGGCGCTGCGCGACGAGCCGGTGGCCCTCGACGAGCAGCTGGCTGCCCTGGCCGACGGGGAGGGCGGCATCTTCCGGTTGGGGGGCTGTGTGCGTGACCTGCCGGCGGCGGCCGGGAGGGCTCTGCTGCGGGTCGCGCAGGAGGCGTTGACCAACGCACGCAAGCACGCGCCGGGTGCCACGGTCACGGTCGAACTGGCCTACGACCCCTCGCGTGTCACGCTGAGGGTGACCAACCCCGCTCCGGCTGGATTCCGTACCGAATCGGCGCGTGAGCTGACCGGCGGTGGCTACGGGTTGCACGGCATGCGGGAACGAGTGGAACTGCTCGGCGGTACGCTCAGCGCTGGCCCGTCGGAGGGTGGCTGGCGGGTAGAGGCGGAGGTCCCGGTGTGAGGGTGTTGATCGTGGACGATCAGGCGCTCATCCGCGACGGTCTGGTCACCATCTGCGAGCGACTGCCCGTTGTGGAGGTCGTCGGCACTGCTGAGGACGGACAGCAGGCGCTGGCCGTCCTCGCAGACCACGCCCCTGATGTGGTTCTGATGGACCTGCGGATGCCCCGGATGGACGGCATCGAGGCCACGCGCGTCATCACGGCCGAGCACCCCACCACATACGTCGTCGTGCTGACCACCTACAGCGACGACGAGTCGATCAGCGCCGCACTCGCCGCCGGCGCGCTCGGCTACCTGACCAAGGACGCCGACCGCGACGACATCGACCGCGCGCTGCGGGCCGCCGCCCGAGGACAGGCACTGCTCGACCCCGCCGTCCACGCACGTCTCGTCGTAATGGCCAGGCAGCAGGCCGCGGCGCCGCCGGATCAGCTGCCCGACGGGCTGACGGCCCGGGAGGCCGAAGTTCTCGGCCAGATGGCCCAGGGCCTGTCCAACCGTGAGATCGCCCGGCTGCTGGTGGTGAGTGAGGCCACGGTCAAAACCCACATCAATCGCATCTTCGCCAAGACGGGCAGCCGCGACCGCGGTCAGGCCATCGCCTACGCGCACCGCCACGGACTCGACTGAGCACGTGGGTGGCTTCCTGCCCAGCCGGTAGTCCTTGGCTTTCCGAGCGGCCTGCTCGGCCGGTTTGCGATCCGCATGCGTGACCGGTGACGGCCTGCTTCTGCCCGACGCGTCGGCGCCCGGTGCGCCGGGTGGCGGGTCTCCCGAATCCTGGGGCTGTAGGTGGACGCACGCGATGCAGTCCGCGCCCTGAGCACGGTCGGGGGGACGGCATTCAAGGTCAAGGCCACTGCCGTTGCGTCCGTCGCGTTCATCATCTTTCTGTTCGTGGTTGGCATCTTCGGCGCCGGCATCGGCGGGAAGGCGTTCGCTGACTCCTGCGGCAAACGCGGCACGCCCGGTGTCGACTATGGCGACGGCCACGACAGCGGCGACCTCAACCAGGGCGCCCAGAACCCGGCCGCCGACCTGCGGAAGAACCAGATAGCCAACGCCAAGATCATTGACGGCGTCGCCGCGGACGGCGGACTCTCCGGGAGGGCAACCCTCGTCGCCCTAATGACCTCCCTGCAAGAGTCGACCCTCCTCAACTTGGACCACGGCGACCGCGACTCGGTCGGCTTGTTCCAGCAACGGCCGTCGTCGGGATGGGGCACCAAAGAACAGATCATGAATCCGAAGTACGCCGCTCACATGTTCTTCTTCGGGGCCAAGAGCGGTTCACCGCGGGGCCTCAGCGACATAAGCGGCTGGGAAACCATGCCCCTCGGCAAGGCCGCCCAAGCCGTGCAGCACTCGGCCTATCCCGACCTGTACGCGGGCCAGGAGGACG
>CBFHCJ010000128.1:0-12449 GCA_965654005.1 uncultured Streptomyces sp.
GTGTGGCCGCGTGTCCCGCTCGGAGCCGCCTGCCCGTGGCCCCCGTTACCGGGTGTCAGTACGGGTGTTCCTGTACCCATCGGCGTGTGCCCGTGGTTGTCACGGCGCGACCACGCGCACGGCCGTGACCTTGTACTCGGGGCAGGACGTGACGGTGTCCGCGTGGTCGGAGGTGAGGCGGTTCACCCCGCTCGCCGGGAAGTGGAAGGAGCAGAAGACCTGGCCGGGGGCTGTCTGTTCGCCGACGCGGGCGACGAGCCGGGCCTGGCCGTGCCGGCTCTCCACGGTGAGGGGTGCGCCGTCCCGCACGTCGTACCGGGCGGCGTCATCAGGGTGGAGGTCGAGGAAGTCCCGCGGATCGAGTGCGAGGTTGCCGCCGCGTCGGGTCATGCTCCCGGAGTTGTAGTGGGCCCAGCGCCGCCCGGTGACCATGACCAGCGGGTAGTCGTCGTCGGGTTGTTCACCGGGCGGGAGATAGGGGGCTGCGGCAAGGTGGGCCCGCCCGTCCGGTGTCGCGAAGCGTTCCTCGTAGAGCTTGGCTTCCCCCGGGCGGTCAGGGTGTGGGCAGGGCCACGGCACGGCACCGTCCTGGTCCAGCCGGTCGTGGGAGAGACCGGCGAAGACGGGCGCGACCCGCCCGCACTCGGCCAGGGCCGCGGCCGGCGTCGGGCAGCCGATGTCGACGCCCATGGCCGTCGCGACGGCGTGCACGACGTCGAAGTCGGTACGTGCCTCTCCCGGCGGGGGCACGGCGGGCCGGACGCGCTGGAACCGGCGGTCGAAGTTGACGAAGGTGCCGTCCTTCTCCAGCCAGGACGCGACCGGCAGTACGACGTCGGCGTGGCGGGCGGTCTCCGACAGGAACAGTTCGTTGCACACCACGAGCGGGCACGCGTCCAGGGCTTCGGCCACCCGGTTCGCGTCGGGGTCGGTGGCACAGACGTCCTCGCCGACGACCCACAGTGCCTGCAGGTTTCCTGCCCGTGCGGCGGCGAACATGTCCGGGATTCGCAGGCCGGGGCGTTGCGGAACCGGTACCCCCCACACCGCTTCGGCGCGGGCTCGTACGGCAGGGTCGGTCACCTTTCCGTAGCCGGGCAGCAGGTCGGGGAGCGCGCCCATGTCGGAGGCGCCCTGGACGTTGTTCTGGCCGCGCAGCGGGTTGACCCCGTGCCCGCGTTCGGTGCCCACGGCGCCGCGCAGGATCGCCAGGTTGGCCAGGGACCGCACCCCGTCCGTGCCGTGCAGGTGCTCGGTGACGCCCAACCCGTAGACGATCGCGGGTCGTCGGGCACGGCCGTACAGCCGGGCTGCGGCCACCACGTCCGCGACGGGCACCCCGGTGATGGCCGCGACCCGGTGGGGCGGGTAGTCGTCCAGCAGGTCGGTGAGTTCCGGCAGGCCGGTGGCCCGCTCCCGCAGGAACTCCTCGTCGGCCAGTCCCTCGGCGAGCAGCACGTGGGCGAGCCCGTGGAAGAGCGCGACGTTGGTGCCGGGCCGGGGCCGCAGATGCACGTCGGCGTGCACGGCGAGGCCGACGGCGCGGGGGTCGGCGACGACCAGTCCGGCTCCGTGCAGCACGCTCCGGAGCAGTCGCGCACCGACCACCGGGTGGGCCTCGACGGGGTTGGCACCGACCACCAGCAGGCAGTCGGACCGCTCGACGTCGTCGAAGCTGTCGGTGCCGCCGGACAGGCCGAAGGAGGCGGTCAGACCGGCAGCGGACGGGGAGTGGCAGAGGCGGGAGCAGTTGTCGACGTTGCTCGTGCCGATGACGATCCTCATGAACTTCTGGACGAGGTAGTTCTCCTCGTTGGTGGCGCGGGCAGAGGAGATCGCCGCCACGGCGTCCGCGCCGCCGACCGCGACGGCCACGCGCAGCCCCCGGGCGACATGGCCGAGCGCCTCGTCCCAGCTCACCGGCTCCAGTCGGCCGTCGCGTCGCATCAGAGGCCGGGTGAGCCGTTCGGGAGAGGTGAGGTATCCGCGGGCGAAGCGCCCTTTCACACATGCGTGCCCCTGGTTGACCGGTCCGTCCCGGGCGGGCACGACCGCCGTGACCTCGCCGCCGGAGGTGACGACGTCGAGCGCGCAGCCGACGCCGCAGTACCCACACGTCGTACGAGTTGCCGCCGGTCGGTTGGCGGAGGTGAGCCCGCGCCCCGGGCCCGGCTCGGTGATCGCACCCGTGGGACAGGTGTCGACGCAGCCGCCGCAGGCCACACAGTCCGACTCGGCCCAGGGCCCGCCGGTGCCGGGCGCGACCACGGTGTCGGAGCCCCGGCCGACCAGGGTGAGGGCGAAGGTACCCTGCACCTCGGAACACATGCGGACGCACCGGCCGCAGGCGATGCACAGATCCCGGTCCAGGTGGACATACGGGTGGGAGTCGTCCCCGCCGCGGCCTCCGGCGCCCTGTGCCGCCTCGGGGCCGATACCCACCGACCGGCAGACGTGCGCCAGCTCGCTGGGGTTGCCCGGAGACAGCGCACGGGGCGGCAGGGCGGAGGCGATGACCTCCACCGCCTCACGGCGCAGCTGCCGGAGATCGTCGCTGGCAGTGTCGACGCGGACGCCGGATGCGGCCGGAGCCACGCAGGCCGCCGCGATCTGCCCGTCGGCCCGTACGAGACAGGTACGGCAGGAGCCCGCAGAGCTCAGCCGGTCGTCGGAGCAGAGCGCGGGCAGCTCGATCCCGGCCGCCCGCACCGCCGCGAGCAGTGAGGCTCCCTCGGGCACGGCGACGCCCGTGCCGTCGACCTCGATCTCGATTCCGGTCATGGCTTCCATCCCGCCAGTCGAACCCCGTAGGCGCGGGCGAGGCTGTGCACGGCGGGCGGGATGCGCCGCCCGAAGGCGCACAGGCTCGCCTCGGCCAGAACACGCGCGAGCCGTCCCCACTCAGGTCCGGGCGGGGTGCCTGCGGACGCCAGCTCCAGACCGCGGCGCGAGCCCACGCGGCAGGGCGAGCAGGCGCCGCAACTCTCTGCCGCCGCGAACTGCCAGATGTGCCGCAGCACCTCCTCCGGCGCCACACGCTGGTCGAAGGCGACCAGTCCGGCATGGCCGAGCGCGGCGCCCCGGGCCGCGAGACCGACCGTTGTCAGCGGTACGTCCAGCGCGTCGGGGGCAAGGAAACCGCCCAGCGGTCCGCCGACCTGGAGAGCGGTCAGCTCGCAGCCGTCCTTCAGGCCGCCGCCCAGTTCGGTGACGATCCGCAGGAGCGGGGTGCCCAGCTCGACCTCGTACGCTCCCGGCCGGGCGAACCGCTCCGACAGGCAGACCAGCTTCGTCCCGGTCTCGTCGGCGGTGCCGCGCCGGGCGTACGCTGCTCCGCCCCTTGAGATGATCCAGGGGACGGCTGCGAGGGTCTCGACGTTGTTCACCACGGTCGGCGCATCCCACAGTCCGCGCTGGGTCGGGTAGGGCGGGCGCGGCCGGGCGCAGCCCCGGTCGCCCTCCAGACTCGCGATCAGGGCGGTTTCCTCACCGGCGACGTACGATCCGGCGCCCTCCACCACCTCGACATCCAAGGCGATGTCCGTGCCGTGCACGGACGGGCCGAAGTGCCCATCGGCGTACGCTTGTCCGACCGCCTCCCGCAAGCGCGCCAGCGCACGCGGATACTCCGAGCGCACCAGCACCACACCCCGCCGGGCCCCGCACGCGAAGCAGGCCAGGGCCAAGCCCTCCAGTACACGCTCGGGCGTGGCCTCCATCAGCAGCCGATCGGCGTAGGAGCCGGGATCCCCCTCATCCCCGTTGACCACCACCACGGTTCCGGGCGCCCGGCCCGCCGCCTCCCACTTCGCGGCCACCCGGAACCCCGCGCCACCGCGTCCCCGCAGCCCTGATGCGGCCACCTCCGACTGGACCTCGTCAGGACTGCCCGCCGTCACCGTCCGCGGCCACACCTGCCATGCGGGCTCACCGGCGACCACTCCTCCCAGCAGCACGGGGTCGCCGGTGTCGTCGGCCGCCGGGATCTCCGGCGCCCGCGGGGGCTGGCGGCCCGCGAGCTGATCGGCCAGCGTCGGGCCGGTGCAGGGCGTGTCACCGTCGAGCGCGGCGGGACCCGCGTAGCAGTACCCCAGACAGCGGACGGCCTGCAGTGACGTCTCTCTGTCAGGTGAGGCCGTGCCCGCGGTGACCCCCAGCTCGTGCTCCACATCGGCGAGATGCCGTCCGGCCTGAGAGGCGAAGCAAGCCGTTGCCGCGCAGATCCGGATGTGACGGCGGCCGTGCGGGGCGGCTAGGTCCGCGTAGTAGCCGGCCGGTCCGAGGGCGGCGGCCGCGGGCAGGCCGATATCGGCGGCGACCGCCGGAGCCCAGGCCTCGGGGCTGTCCGCCGTCCCCGCTCTGGCCTCGGCCAGCGACTGGATCAGCCGGTCTCCCGGCCGTCCACGGCGGTCGGCCAGAGCCCGGAACGCGTCGAAGCGGTCTGCGGGACCCACGGGAACCATGACCTCATCGTGGAGGCAGTCCTACGAGGCCGCAAACCGGTCATAGATGCCTATATACGGCCGTGGTACTGGGCCGTCCGGGCGTGGGCCGAACCCCCTCACGGGGCCGTCGGCACCCCGCATACGGGCGGCCGGGCCCAGCGAGCGGGCCTACGAGGGTCCCGGTGACCCCCTGAACGCGGTGGTGGACATCGACCGGCTCCGCGAGGCGGAGCGGCGGCTGCTGGACGAGACGCTGTCCCTGCGGCAGGCGCACTTCCCCAGGTCGCCGTGGAACGGCTCCTGGTGCGCTCCCGGATCCGCCGGGCCCTGATCGACGCCAGCCGGGACGCCCAGCTGGTCGTGGCCGGTGCCCGCGGCCGCGGCGGCTTCACCGGACTGCTGCTCGGCTCGGTCCGCCAGGCCCTGCTGCACCACGCGCGCTGCCCCGTCGCCGTCGTCCGCGGCAAGGAGTGACCATGGCCCAACGAACGTCCACCGTGCCGACTACCACACGGCCTCCGTCGCCCCCCTCGGCTTCGGCCGACTCTGGGCCTGGCTGCCATGCCCTGCGTCCGCACAACGGTCGTCTCCGTTGACCGATACCGGAGCGCCAGCACCGTTGTGCCGCCCGCCGCGCCGATGGGTCTCAAGGGCCACGGGCGGCCCTGGCCCGGGACCAGCGCCCCTCTGCACTACGAGACTACGAGGCTGGAACATGGATACCCGGATCCGGGATCCGGGATCCGGGATCCGGGATCCGGGATCCGGGATCCGGGATCCGGTCGGTCTAAGGAGCTGAAGATCATGCCCTGCACCGTCACCGTGGGCCTCGACGGCTCTGCCGAGAGCCGAGCCGCCGCGGAGTGGGCGGCCCGCGAGGCGGAACTACGAGGCCTACCGCTGAAGGTGGTCCACGTCTGGGAGCCTGTGCCGCCCATGGCGCAGGCACCGCTGTTGGGCGCAGAGACGCAACAGCACTGGACCGAGCGAAGCGAGATGGGGGTACCCCCGGCCGAAAGCTGGGGGAAAATCACTGGCGAAGTCGCTGAAGGGCTTCGGCTGCGCCACCCCGGTGTCGAGGTGACCACGGAGCACCTCAGCGGGCGGGCTGGCGAGGTGCTGGCGGGTCTCATGGAGGACACCGAGTTGCTTGTCCTGGGCTCGCGCGGCCTGGGCGGGGTAGGCGGTTTTCTGGTCGGATCGGTGTCACTCGCTGTCGTGGCGCACTCACGGCGGCCGGTCGTCCTGGTCCGCGCACTGCAGCAAGCCGCCGACGAGCACGAGATGGACCCCGTGGGCATCCCGTCCGCCGCGGCGCCGTTCCGGCCTGTCCTGCTGGGCCTGGACATCGCGAGCCCCGACGAGTCACTGATCGAGTTCGCCCTGGAGGCGGCCCGGCTGCGCGCCACGGCCCTGCGGGTGCTGCACGCATGGAACCCGCCGCCGTACTACGCGTACGGGCTCTCCTTGGACCTCGACATCTACGGCTATCTCGGCAGGAAGCAGGCCGGCGCCCTGAGGGAGGTCCTGCGCCCGTGGCGGCAGAAGTTCCCGGCTGTCGAGGTGGTCGAGGAATCCCGTCGCGGCAGTGCCGCCGACCACCTGGTCGATGTCTCGCGCCAGGCGTCACTGGTCGTTGTCGGCCGACGGATCCGCCTTGGCCCGCTCGGCACCCACATCGGAGCCGTCACCCATGGGGTCCTGCACCACGCCACTGCTCCGGTCGCCGTCTTCGCGCACAGCTGACCGCCCAAGAGGAGGAGTAACCTCTTTCAGCTCCACGCGGCGGGCCGTACCGGGGCCACCTATGAGAGGCGGGGCTCGCCTCCGTCAACGAGTCGAGCGCGGAAAGGTGAGGACGACGAGACGCCCCTTGGTCGTGGGTGTCGACGGGGTCCGAGCCGAGCCTGCCGACCGTGGACTGGGCGGCCGACGAGGCAGCTCATCGTGTGCCGTCGGCCAGGCTCGCTCGGTCTGCCCAGAGAGCTCCGGACAACATCGGCGCCGACGCTCGCGGACGGCCGCGCATACTCTCCTCCGGAGTCCCGCGCCAGGCTCGGCGGCGAGACTGGTGCCGCCGCGTCTGGCCGCCGGGGCGTCTCTGGAACTACCGGGAATGGCACACGGTCGAAGGTCGTTCCTTTCTGCGGCGAACATTTGACCGGGCGGAGGCAGAGATGCACAGTAAGACGGAGACAGTCCGCAAGATCCTCACCGAACTCGGTGACACATGGGCGATCGTCGGTCTCTCCTCAGACGAGCGGCGCGCCGCCTTCGGAGTCGCGAAGGTCCTTCAGCGCTTTGGCAAACGGATCGTCCCCGTTCATCCGAAGGCCGAGAAGGTGCATGGGGAACAGGGTTACCCCTCTCTCGACGCCATTCCGTTCGATGTTGATGTTGTCGACGTTTTCGTGAACAGCGCGCTCGCCGGAACGGTCGCCGATGAAGCCGTGGCCCAGGGCGCCAAAGCCGTCTGGTTCCAGCTCGGCGTGATCGACGAAGCCGCCTACGAGCGGACCCGCGCTGCGGGTCTCGAGATGGTCATGGATCGATGCCCTGCCATTGAGATCCCGCGGCTCAGCTGACGCCCCTGCCCCCTCACGCCTCCAGCCTCATACGGAACGGAATCGCACCCAGCGGAACGGTCCCCGTCGACGTCGTCGACGTCTTCCCGAACAGTGACCCGGCGGGCCCGGTCGCCGACGAGGCAGTCGCGCTCGGTGCCAAAGCCGTCTGGTACCAGCTGGGCGTCATCGACGAGCAGGCCTACGCGCGCACCCGCGCGGCCGGCCTCGAGATGGTGATGGACCGCTGCCCGGCGATCGAGATCCCTTCACTTCGAAAGCCCTAGCGGCACGCCATGCCGTTCAGCGGGCCAGCCGGCCCAGCAGCGACGACGCCGACATGATGCCCAGCGCCGCGGCCACCAGCAGGACCGTGAAGTCGGGGAGCAGGTGCGAGGGTGTGCCGAGCAGGAGGCCGCGCAGGGCGTCGACCTGGTAGCTCAGCGGGTTGAACTTGCTGATGGCCTGGAGCCAGCCGGGCATCACGGACACCGGGTAGAGGGCGTTGGAGCCGAAGAACAGCGGCATCGTGATCGCCTGGCCGATGCCCATCAGACGGTCGCGGGTGAGGACGATGCCCGCGATCGTCATCGACAGGCAGGAGAAGAAGGCCGAGCCCAGGACGACGACGGCGGCCACGCCCAGCAGCCGCAGGGGGTTCCAGGTCATCGCCACGCCGAGCACCGCCGCGATCACGACGACCACGACCGCCTGGACCAGCGCCTTGACTCCGGCAGCGAAGGCCTTGCCGGTGATGAGCGCCGCCCGCGGAGTCGGTGTGACCAGCAGTTTCGTAAGGATCCCGGCGTCCCGCTCCCAGATGATCATGATGCCGTAGAAAATGGCGATGAACATCGCGGACTGGGCGATGATGCCGGGCGCGAGATAGTCGATGTACGGGATGCCGCCGGTGGGTATCGCCCGGATCCGGGTGAACGTCTCGCCGAAGATCAGCAGCCACAGCGCCGGCTGCACCGCCCGCGTGTACAGCTCGGTGCGGTCGTGGCGCAGCTTCTGCAACTCGACCGCGCACATCGCGACGACCCGTGCGGGCAGCACCTTCCAGCCCGTACGGGCCCGGGGCGGCGCCACCAGCAGGTCGAGGTCCGCCGGGTGGGCGCGGTCAGCCGACGCGGGACGCGGTGCGGCGGGTGCTTCGGACATCGCGGAAGTCTCCTGACTGGTCGTCGAGTCCGCTGCCGGCGACGTCGCGGAAGACGTCCTCCAGCGTCGGCAGCGGGCCTTCGGTGCCGAGCCGTTTCCCGAGGCCGGTCCTCAGCTCGTCGGGGGTGCCGAGGGCGCGGACGCGACCGCGGTGCATCAGGGCGACCCGGTCGCAGTACTGGTCGGCCTCGTCCATGTAGTGGGTGGTGACGAGGACGGTCATGCCGGTTGCGGCCCGTACGGCGTTGATGTGCTCCCACACGTTGGTCCGGGCGATCGGGTCCAGGCCGATGGTCGGCTCGTCGAGGATCAGCAACCGGGGCGCGCTGACGAGCGCCTGGGCGAGTTCGAGCCGACGCACCATGCCGCCGGAGTACGTGTTCGCGAGCCGGTCGGCCGCGGCCGTGAGGTCGACAGCCGCGAGCGCCTGCTCGACACGCCGGGCCCGCTCGCGGCGCGGGACGTCGAAGACGCGGGCGAACAGGGCGACGTTCTCCCGGCCGGTGAGCCCGGAGTCGGCGGAGAGCTGCTGTGGCACGTAACCCAACAGGCGCCGTACGGCCATGCGTTCGCGGGTCGCGTCGTGGCCGAGGACGCGGACCATGCCGGACGGGACCGGCAGGAGCGTGGTGATGCAGCGGATCGCGGTGGTCTTCCCCGCGCCGTTGGGGCCGAGCAGTCCGAACACCTCCCCGTCGCGCACGGAGAGGTCGAGCCCGTCGACCGCGTGCGTCTCCCCGAAGGAGTAGCGCAGTCCGGCGCAGGTGACGGCGTCGACCACCGGGGCCTCGCCGTCCGTCGCATTCCGCGTCATGTCTCCTCGGCCTCCTCGTGCATGTTCTCCGCCAGCTTGCGCAGGGCCGGAAGGGCCACCTCCAGCGCCTTGCGGTCGGCCTCGTCGAGGCGCGCAACCTGACGGCGTACGAGTGCCGCGCGCCGCTCACGCCAGTCGCGCAGCCGGGCCTCGGCCGCCTCGGTGGGCAGCAGTCGCGCGGCACGCCGGTCGGCCGGGTCTCTCTCGCGGATCAGATAGCCGTCCCGCACCAGATGGTTGACGAGCGTCGAGACCGAGTTGCCCGCCAGGTACAGCTCCTTGGCAGCATCCGACACGCCGATGCCGGGACGCGCCATGACCAGACACAGTAGCTCGACCTCGGCACCGCGCAGCCGCGGCACCGTCATCCCGCTGCGCAGGCGCCGCCGGATCAACCGCTGCACTCCGACGAGCGCGGCTGCCAGGTCGTCGGCGAGGCTGTCCGGTCCCATGCCTCCGAGATTAGCTCTGTGTCAGAGGTATTGAGGGAAAGAGATGGTCAAAAGGGTGAAGCAGGACGGTTACCCTGCCGCCGACGACGACCGGACGGCCTCCGTCGCCCGGCGACGGGACGGCCTCCGCCGACGACGGGCGGGGTCCGCATGTCGATGGTGCGGCGAGGTCCGCGGTCAGTGATGGGGCGGGGGTCCGCGATCAGGGTGGGGGGGCCGCAGTCAGTGGTGGTGCGGCTCCTCCCGGTGCACCGGGCCGTGCGGCGCCTCGCAGTGCGCGGGATCCTCCGCCGCCCTCCGGTCGCCGGGCAGGGCCACCTGCAGGACCCGCTCGGGAGCGTGGTCGACCTGGAGGGTGGTGTGGGTGATGCCGTAGTCGTGGCGCAGGACGTCCTCCAGAGCGCGGCGGACGGCGTGGCAGTCGCCGCCGGGTTCGACCAGTACGTGCGCCGACAGCGCGGCCTGGCCGGAGGTGATCTGCCAGACGTGCAGGTCGTGCACCTCCACGACGTCCGGCCGGGCGACGAGCCGGTCGCCGAGCGCGTCCGGGTCGACGTCGGCGGGCGCGGCCTCCAGGAAGATGCGGCCGGAGTCGCGCAGCAGCCCGTAGGCGGCCCTCACCATCAGCGCGACGACCACGAGCGTGGCGATGGCGTCGGCGCGCTCGAAGCCCGTCAGGAGGACGACGAGCGCGGCGACCGCGGTGCCGATGAACGCGAACAGGTCGTTCAGGATGTGCTGATACGCACCCTCGACGTTCAGCGAGGTGCGGTTGGCCTTCGAGATACACAAGGCGGCGGCCACGTTCACCACGATGCCGGCGAGCGCGGTGGCCAGCATCGGTCCGCCCGCGACCTCGGGCGGGTCGATGAGCCGCCGTACGGCCTCGTACGCCAGCCAGGCGCCGAGCAGGAGCAGGGTGAGGCCGTTCGCCTGGGCGGAGAGGATCTCCGCGCGCTTGAGACCGTATGTGAAGCCGCCGCGGGCCGGGCGGGCGGCGAGCCGCATCGCGATCAGGGCGAGCACGATGGAGGCGGCGTCGGTGAGCATGTGGGCCGCGTCGGAGATCAGGGCCAGGGAGCCGGCGATGACACCGACGACCACCTCGGCCGCCATGAACACGGCGATCAGGCCGAGCGCTGCGCCCAGCCAGCGGCGGTCGGCGTCCGCCGACACACCGTGGGAGTGCCCGTGATGACCCCCCGGGCCGTGCTCATGACCATGGTCGCTCATGTCGTCCGCCTTCCCCCTCGCATCAAGTGCCTCGACCGCAGTGAAACGCATGACGACACCCATCGGCAAAGGCTGCAGCGGTGACCGTTGTCATGTCCGATAATACGACGCTGACCTGCGCAAATGTCGGGCGCCGGAAACCGGGGCAGGTGGGCGTACGTACCGTACGCCCGTGGCTCACAGGCCGATCGCCCCGTCGATGCGCTCCCGCAGCAGATCCGCATGGCCGTGGTGGCGGGCGTACTCCTCGATCATGTGGATGAGCACCCAGCGGAGCGACACGGTGCCGCGCCAGGAATCGTGGCCCTCGATGCCGAGATGGGGCGCGTCGGCGACGAACGCCTCGGCGAAGGAGACCTCACCGCGCCAGGCTCCTCCCAGGCCCGGGCCACGACCTCCGGGTCGGGCACCGCGCCGGAGAAGTCACCGTCGGGACGTGTGTCAGCCCGTGCGTCGGCCCGTGAACCGGTGGACCAGGTCGCACCAGCCGGCCTCCACGCGCTCCAGGGACATCCCTCGGCGGGTGACCAGATGGTCGACGAGCACGGTCTCCAGATAGCCGAGCAGCGTGTGCGCGACGAGCTCGATGTCACCGTCCGCCCGTGCCTCGCGCAGCAGCATGCAGATATGGGCCAGCCGGAACTGGTACGGCGGGTTCGTGCGACGGCGACCCGGCTCCGCGTGGGCGGCCAGATACAGGTCGCGATGGACGTGCTCGTGGTGGATGACGGCCGAGCCGAAGGCGAGCAGCCGCTCCACGGAGGACGCGCCCGGACCGAGGGGCGGCGGTCCGGAGAGGAATCCGGCCTGGAGCTGCTCCTCCTGGTGGCTCAGCAGCTCCACCAGCAGACCCCTGCGGTCACCGAAGCGCCGGAAGACCGTGCCCTTGCCGACTCCGGCGCCGCAGGCGATGTCCTCCATGGTCACGTTGGCGATGCCGCGCTCGGCGGCCAGGCGGGCGGCCACCTCCAGGAGCCGAGTCCGGTTGCGCGCGGCGTCGGCGCGCAGGTGGGCCGTCCCGCCGATCGGCATGAGAGCGAGATCGGCCCGGCCGCCGAGGTCTTCGAGGGGCACGGGGAAGGGCGGAAGCGGCTGGGTCATGAAATCAGCGTATCCAATCGGGAAGAGAATCGGACCCCGGTCCGTTTACCATGGTACAAAGTGGACCGTGGTCCTCTTAAGTGGTACAACATTCAACGGACTAACCCGGTCCGCTTGGCTTGTCAATCATTCACCTGGGAGTTTCTAGCCATGTCCGTACGCATCCTCGCTCTCGTCGGCAGCCTCCGCGCCGGTTCGCACAACCGCCAGCTCGCCGAGGCCGCGGTGAAGCACGCCCCCGAGGGCGTCGAGGTCGTGCTCTTCGAGGGCCTGGCCGACGTGCCCTTCTACAACGAGGACATCGACGTCGAGGGCAGCGTCCCGGAGGCCGCCACCAAGCTGCGCGCCGCCGCCAACCAGGCCGACTCCCTGCTTCTCTTCTCCCCCGAGTACAACGGCACCGTCCCGGCCGTCCTCAAGAACGCGATCGACTGGCTGTCCCGCCCGTACGGTGCCGGTGCCCTCGCCGGCAAGCCGGTCGCCGTCGTCGGCACGGCGTTCGGCCAGTACGGCGGTGTGTGGGCGCAGGACGAGGCCCGCAAGGCCGTCGGCATCGCAGGCGCCGCGGTCGTCGAGGACGCCAAGCTGGCCATCGCCGGCTCCATGACCCGCTTCGCCGAGACCCACCCGGCCGACGACGGCGAGGTCGTCGCGGGCCTGACCAAGGTCATCGAGC
>CBFHCJ010000129.1:0-12341 GCA_965654005.1 uncultured Streptomyces sp.
ACTTGCTGGTGCGGGACATCGAGCGGGTCCGCCGGCAGGTGGACGCACTGCGCACCCTCACCGCCCAGTTGGGCAACGTCTACCGCCCCCGCCGCTCCGGCCCGTCCACGGGCTTCGTCGTCTACGGACGCGCCCCCGCGCCGACCGTCCGTCTCGCCCAGGAACTGCGGGACAGTGTCGAGACCCTGGTCACGGCGGCCGTGGACTTCGACCGCTCGCTCGGCTTCTCATGGGACGCGGTGGGCTCCGCACTCGGAGTCACCAAGCAGGCGGTCCACCGCCGTTACGGCGCCCGCCGCGCCACCGCCCAGGCGTCCCCCGAGGCCGAGTGCACCCCGGAGCCGACCGGCACCCGCACGCTGAACATGGGCGCGGGAATGCCCACGGTCCCCGCGGCCCGTTCGATGCCGACCCAGCCGACGGCTGGCAGCCCCACCCTCCGCGACGAGGTGAGGCCAACGGCCTTCCCGGGCCCGCGCAACGGCTGATCGCCCTCCTGTCTGCCTCCCGGCCCACCGGGAGGCAGCCCGTGTGTGACGGACCCTCACCCGATGTCCGGCGGGTCGATGCGGATCCGCACCCCGTCACCTTCTGCGCGCGCCGTCCGGGCGGCCAGTGCCGTCTTCAACGCGGTGGCCAACGCGGCCCCGCTGCCGGGTGGGACCCGGATGAGCGCCCGCTCCCACCGCTCCCCCGCCGGTGGTCCCCCGGCCCGCCGCTGCCGCCCCGCCTCGGTGAACGACAGCGGTACGGGCCCCAACACCTCGGCATCCGGCGGCAGTTCGGCCCCGGCGAGGAGACCCGCCACGGCCTCCGCGGTCCCCGACACGGCGGCCATGCGGGACACCGGCGGAAACCCCAGCTCGGCCCGCTCGGCGAGCTCCCGCACCGCGTGCCCGACGGGATCCCACCGGACGAGCGCCTGTACGGGCCGCAGCGTCGGTTCGGCCACGATCACCACCGTCCCGCCCGCCGACTGCGGCCGTACGAGCCCCCCGGCTCCGATCCAGCGCCGCAGCGCGTCCTCACTCGCCCGCAGGTCGGGCCGCCCGACCATGGCCCACCCGTCAAGCAGCAGCGCGGCCGCGTACCCGCCCTCGGCAACGGGTTCGGCCCCCGGCGTACTGACCACCAGAGCGGGTTGCCCGGGCACCGTGTCCAGCACCTGCTCGCGCCCCGAGGTCCGTACGGGAACCGACGGAAACGCGCGCCCCAACTCCTCCGCGGTCCGCCGCGCCCCCACGACCTGGGCCCGCAGCCGGAACCCGCCGCACTCCGGGCAGTGCCAGGAGGTCTCCTCCCGCCCACACCACCCGCACCGCAAGTCCCCGGCCTCCAGCGCGGCCACCGGCCCGGCGCAGTGCCGGCACCGGGCGGGCGCCCGGCACTGCGCGCATGCCATCCGGGGCACATAGCCACGCCGGGGCACCTGCACCAGCACGGGCCCGCGTCGCAGCCCGTCGCGTACGACCTCCCAGGCGAGCGTGGGCAGGCGGGCGGCCCTGGCCGCCTCGTCCCGTGCGAGGTCGCCGTCCCCCACGGTCCGTACCAGGGGCGCGGCGGCCCGCACCTGCTCGCGGTCGGCGACGAGAGGTGCGGCCCAGCCGCTCTCGACGAGCTGCGCGGCCTCGACGGTGCAGCTCCAACTCCCCAGCAGAAACGCAGACCTGTCCCGTGTGGCCCGGAGCTCGAGCACTTCGCGCACATGCGGGAAAGGAGCGTTGTCGGCACTGTGACTGGTATCCCCGTCGTCCCAGACGACGACGAGCCCGAGATTCCGTACCGGCGCGAACATCGCGGCCCGCGTCCCGACGACAGCCCGCACGGACCCACGCCGCACGGCGAGCCACTGCCGGTACCGCCGCTCCTGCCCGGCGTCGGCGGTCAGCACCGCATGCCGACCCTCACCCATCAGCTCCCGCAGCGCGGCATCGACGCGCGCGGCGGGCCGTCCGGCGGGCACGACGACCAGTGCGCCCCGGCCGGAGGCAAGGGTCGCCTGCACGGCCCGGGCGATCTCGTCCGCCCACTGCGGCCCCGGCAGGGCGGTCCACACGGCCCGCGGCTCACCACCGGAGGCCAGCGACCGCAGGAAGTCCGTGCCCCGCCCGTAACGCCGCCAGGACCCGGGATCGGGCACGGCGGGCGGCGGAGGCGGCGCACCCGTGTCCGTGGCCTCGGCCCGGGCGTGCCGCGGCGGGACGGCGAGCTGCAGCACATCGGCGACGCTGCCGGCATACCGATCGGCGACGGCTCGGGCGAGCCCGAGCAGCTCGGGCGAGAGAACGGGCTCGGGCGACACGACCTGCGCCAGCGCGGCAAGGGGCCCGTGATAATCCGACTCGGCCACCCGTTCGACGAGAAACCCGTCGATGAGCCCGCCTCCCTCGCGCCGCCCCTCCCGCACATTGCGCCCGCCGGCCCCGAACCGCACCCGCACCCTGACCCCGGGCCGGGCAACCTCATCGAGTTCCTCGGGCACGGCATAGTCGAAGTACCGGTCCAGATGCAGCACGCCCTTGTCGACCAGCACACGCGCGACGGGCAGTTCCTTGGCCACCGCGGCTCCGCGCCAGGTCCGCGGCTTGGCCTTGGGCGCCTTGGCCTTCCGTACCGCCTCACGGATCAGCGCAAGCTGCTCGGGCGGCGCGGCGTCTCCCCCGCCCGCCCGCTGCTGCTCGTTTCCGCTGCTCACGCTTGCATTCTTACCAAACGCCACTGACACCGACGCACGCCCGAGATCCCTGCCGCCAGATGATGGCAGTGGGCGCCGCGTCGGTTCTGGCCTTCACTCCCACGAGCGGCGCCCCCGGAAGCGCTTCCCCACCCGCGGAGGTGCATATCCCCGAGCCCGGCCCCGACCTCCTGGCAGCCTCCCGGGACCTCTTCTCCCGGTACCGTCGCATCGGCCGACTCGCACCACCGGCAACACCGCTTCCCGTATTCGCCGACTGGATGACAGAGGAGGCCGGTGACGACACGGCCGCTCCGGACTGGACCGACCACGCCGTGCGCCCTCGCGGAGGAGACCGGGGCCTGGCCTCGTACGCGCTGACGCGCCGGGCGCTGATCAGCTACTACGGCGCGAACGCGGCCGAAACGGCATCGCTCGCTTCCGGGGCCTCCTCGGATCGCGTCAGAGGGAGGTTCGCGTATCCGGGGATGGCCGACGCCCGGCGGATCCTGTGTGAGACGCACTCCGTCCTGATCGAGGGACAGCCTGATCGGGGGAGAGCCGGGCAGCGGCGGTAACGCGGCGGCGCGCATCCGCGCGTCCGCCGTCGGACGAGTCGTACGATCCCGGACCTCCGGACGAGGAGACGGGGTCCGGACAGACCCCCGGACCGGGACGGCTGGGACTGTGATCCGCTCCACGAACCGGGCCCGGCTCCCCACGCGGGAGAGCCGGGCCCCTGAGGCCGGTCGGATGACAGGACTTACAGCCCCGCCGCCTTCCGCAGTGCCTCCACGCGGTCCGTGCGCTCCCAGGTGAAGTCGGGGAGTTCGCGGCCGAAGTGGCCGTACGCCGCCGTCTGGGAGTAGATCGGGCGCAGCAGGTCGAGGTCGCGGATGATCGCGGCCGGGCGGAGGTCGAAGACCTCGCTGATCGCGCTCTCGATCTTCTCGGCGTCGACCTTGGCCGTGCCGAAGGTCTCGACGAACAGGCCCACCGGCTCGGCCTTGCCGATGGCGTACGCGACCTGGACCTCGCAGCGGGAGGCGAGGCCCGCGGCGACCACGTTCTTGGCGACCCAGCGCATCGCGTACGCCGCCGAGCGGTCCACCTTGGACGGGTCCTTGCCGGAGAACGCGCCGCCGCCGTGGCGGGCCATGCCCCCGTACGTGTCAATGATGATCTTGCGGCCCGTGAGGCCGGCGTCGCCCATCGGACCACCGATCTCGAAGCGGCCGGTGGGGTTGACCAGGAGGCGGTAGCCGTCGGTCTCCAGCTTGATGCCGTCGTCCAGCAGGGCCTGCAGCTCCGGCTCGACCACGAACTCGCGGATGTCGGGGGACAGCAGGGAGTCGAGATCGATGTCGCTCGCGTGCTGCGAGGAGATGACCACCGTGTCGAGGCGGACCGCCTTGTCGCCGTCGTACTCGATGGTGACCTGGGTCTTGCCGTCGGGGCGCAGGTAGGGGATCGTGCCGTTCTTGCGGACGTCGGAGAGGCGCTTGGACAGGCGGTGCGCCAGGAAGATCGGCAGCGGCATCAGCGTCGGGGTCTCGTCCGTCGCGTAGCCGAACATCAGGCCCTGGTCACCGGCGCCCTGGCGGTCCAGTTCGTCCTCGTCACCCTCGACACGGGTCTCGTACGCCGTGTCCACACCCTGCGCGATGTCCGGGGACTGCGCGCCGATCGACACCGAGACACCACAGGACGCGCCGTCGAAGCCCTTCTTCGACGAGTCGTAGCCGATCTCGAGGATCTTGTTGCGGACCAGCGTCGCGATGTCCGCGTACGCCTTGGTCGTGACCTCGCCGGCCACGTGCACCAGACCGGTCGTGATCAGCGTCTCCACGGCGACCCGGGACGTCGGGTCCTCGCGCAGAAGCGCATCGAGAATAGTGTCGCTGATCTGGTCAGCGATCTTGTCGGGGTGACCCTCGGTCACGGACTCCGAGGTGAACAGGCGACGGGACACAACGCTCCCTGTGGTTGCAGCGGCTGCTGGCTGATCATTGGCGGACGAGACGGGAGCTGCGCCCGGCGTCGTCCGGAGAACAGTTTATCGGTCGGGCTCGGCCACCGGCCCACCCGTCTCGCCTCTCGGGAGCCTTGTGACCTGCGGCACGGGCATTCTGCCCAATGCGACACGCTGTTTTCCAGGCTCGCCACGCGTGAATGTGCGGGGTTCGAGAGAGCCTCTAGTAGGACTTTGTCGGGTGCGAACGGGATGGCGGCACTCGTAGTCGAAGCTGCCCCAGTGAGGTGCTGTGACCAGCGGGAATTGACCTGACGGCCCGTCACCGACCGCCTCGACCCTCCGATGTCTCCGCAGGTCACAGCGACTCGACAAAGTCCTACTAGGTGAATGAAACGTTCACGCCAGGCGGGGAACCACGAGGTCCCACACCGTTTCGGCCAGCGCTTCCTTCGGCCCGTACGGCACCGGGGTCTCGCTGCCGTCGGCGCCCAGCACGACCGCCTCGTTCTCCTCGGAGCCGAAGGTCTTGCGTTCCCCGACCTCGTTCACCACGAGCAGGTCACAGCCCTTGCGCTCCAGTTTCGTACGGCCGTTCGCCAGCACGTCGTCCGTCTCCGCGGCGAAGCCGACGATCACCTGGCCCGGGCGGGCGCGGTCGGCCGAGATCTCCGCGAGGATGTCCGGATTCCTGATCAGGGCGATGGGTTCGGGGTCCTGGCCGTCCTTCTTCTTGATCTTCCCCGACGCGTACACCGCCGGGCGGAAGTCCGCCACCGCCGCCGCCATGACCACGGCATCCGCGTCCGCCGCCGCCTTCAGCACCGCCTCGCGCAGTTGCACCGCGGTCCCCACCTGTATGACGTCCACTCCGGCCGGATGGGGCAGGCCCGTGTTCGCGGCGATCAGGGTGACGCGGGCGCCGCGGGCCGCGGCCGTACGCGCCAGGGCGTAGCCCTGCTTGCCGGAGGAGCGGTTGCCGAGGAAACGGACGGGGTCGAGGGGCTCGCGGGTGCCACCGGCGGTCACGACGACGTGACGGCCCTCGAGGTCCGGGTCGGTCACCCCCCGCGCCAGTACCCGGCGGCAGACCTCGAAGATCTCGGCCGGATCGGGCAGCCGGCCCTTGCCCGTGTCGACGCCGGTCAGGCGGCCGACCGCCGGTTCGATGACGACCGCACCCCGGCGCCGCAGCGTCGCCACGTTCTCCTGCGTGGCCGGGTGTTCCCACATCTCGGTGTGCATCGCCGGGGCGAAGACGACCGGACAGCGCGCGGTGAGCAGCGTGTTTGTGAGGAGGTCGTCCGCGAGGCCGTGGGCCGCCTTGGCGAGCATGTCCGCCGTCGTCGGGGCCACGACCACCAGGTCGGCGTGCTGACCGATGCGGACGTGCGGGACCTCGTGCACGTCGTCCCAGACCTCGGTCGAGACGGGGTTGCCGGAGAGCGCCGACCAGGTGGCGGCGCCCACGAAGTGCAGGGCGGAGGCGGTCGGTACGACGCGCACGTCATGTCCGGACTCGGTCAGTCTGCGCAGCAACTCGCACGCCTTGTACGCGGCGATCCCGCCACTGACCCCCAGAACGACCTTCGGCTTGCCCACCGGGCCTCCCAGCACTCGACACCCGTACGCCGCGGCTCATCCATGGGCGTACGGGTCTATGACACACCACAGGCCCGACAGTCGCGCCGTCGGGCCTGTGGAAAAACCTACTGCGGTCCGCAGATATGACTTACTGCGGTTGACTTACTACAGCTGACTTGCCGGCTTACTGACTTACTGCGCCGGGCCCTCGATGGCCTCGGACGTCAGCAGACCCGCGTTGATCTCGCGCAGGGCGATCGAGAGCGGCTTCTCGTGGACGTGGGTGTCGACGAGGGGACCGACGTACTCGAGGAGGCCCTCACCGAGCTGCGAGTAGTACGCGTTGATCTGGCGGGCACGCTTGGCCGCGTAGATCACGAGGCTGTACTTCGAGTCGGTGGCCTCGAGGAGCTCGTCGATCGGCGGGTTGATGATGCCCTCGGGCGTGGTGATGGAAGAGGACACGCTCTACCTTCCGAAAGATGGGAAAGATCAGACCTGGTAACACAACCCTGATCACACAACGTTCATCAAGGCTAGCAGCTCGCGCGCCACGTCCTCGACGGAGGTGTTGACCAGGGTCTCGTCGAACTCGGGCTCCGCCGCCAGCTCGATCTTGGCGGCGTCCAGACGGCGCTCGATCACCTCGGGCGGCTCGGTGCCCCGTCCGGTGAGCCTGCGCACGAGCTCCTCCCAGGAGGGAGGAGCCAGGAACACCAGCTGGGCCTCGGGCATGGTCTCGCGGACCTGCCGGGCTCCCTGGAGGTCGATCTCCAGGAGGACCGGCACACCGGCCTCCAGGTGCTCCAGGACCGCGGCCCTCGGAGTGCCGTAGCGGTTGCCGGCGAACTCGGCCCACTCCAGCAGCTCGCCGTTGGCGATCAGCTTGTCCATCTCCTCGTCGGTGACGAAGAAGTAGTGGACTCCGTGCTGCTCACCGGGGCGAGGCCTGCGGGTCGTCGCCGACACCGAGAGCCACACCTCGGGGTATTCCTTGCGCATATGGGCGACGACCGTGCTCTTGCCGACCCCGGAGGGGCCGGAGAGCACGGTCAGCCGCGGACGTTCAGTCATGCAGCGATTATTCCAGCAATCCCGGAGTGCCCAGGACTCAGCTGGCGGCGCCGCCGAACTCGCGCTCCAGGGAGGCGATCTGGTTGGAACCGAGACCGCGCACGCGGCGGCTCTCGGAGATCCCGAGTCGCTCCATGATCTGCTTGGCGCGGACCTTGCCCACGCCCGGCAGGGACTCCAGAAGAGCGGAGACCTTCATCTTGCCGATGACGTCGTTCTCCTGGCCCTGCTTGATGACCTCGTGAAGGGAGGCGCCGGAGTGCTTGAGTCGATTCTTGACCTCGGCCCGCTCCCGGCGAGCCGCGGCGGCCTTTTCGAGCGCGGCTGCGCGCTGTTCGGGGGTAAGGGGCGGAAGAGCCACGCCTACGTCACCTCGGATGTCGAACTGTCGGATACGGACCGGTGAGGAACCTAGTCGCCCCACACCTGGGGAGCTGCGAGCAACACGCTTGCCCGTTCTCCCCCACTACCTAAAGGGTGTGGGAGGTGCCCCCACTGGTCGGAGACTAGCGGGCGAGCGCGCCAGAGTCAGCGAGAACAGCGGAAAAGTCCTGGTCAGCCTCTATCGATCCGGACTTTTCGGACATATTGCCCCGGATTTGAGAATGTATTCAGGCTCAAGCCGTCTTGAAAGCACTCTTCGGAGGTGTCGTCCGGACCCCCGCGGAGTGTCCGGCCGGGGTCTGGCCGACCGCAACGGCGGCCCGGATCTCCTCCGCGAAGCGCTCCGCGGCCTCACGCAGCGCGACGACGTCGGGACCGTGGCGCAACACCCCCCGGCTCACGTTCGGCACAACGTTGCGCACCGCCGCCCCGAAGACCTCCGGAAGGTCGGCCGGGGTGGCTCCCTGGGCGCCGATGCCGGGCGCGAGGAGGGGGCCGTTGATGTCGAGGTCGTACGACGACAGATCGCCGAGGGTGGCGCCGACGACCGCGCCGAACGAGCCGAGGGGCTCCTCCCCCGCGTTCTCGGCGGCGAGGTGGGCCAGCATCGTCGCTCCGACGTTCCGGCCGTCGGCCCGCACGGCGTGCTGCACCTCGCCCCCCTCCGGGTTGGAAGTCAGCGCGAGCACGAAGAGCCCGGCACCGCTCTCGCGCGCCAGCTCCACGGCAGGCTTGAGCGACCCGTAGCCGAGGTACGGCGAGACCGTGAGAGCGTCCGAGAACAACGGGGAGTCCTTCCGCAGGAAGGACTCTGCGTACGCGGCCATGGTCGAGCCGATGTCGCCGCGCTTGGCGTCCATGACGACCAGCGCGCCGGCCGCCCGCGCCTCCTCGACCGCCTTCTCCAGGATCGCGATGCCCCGCGACCCGAAGCGCTCGAAGAAGGCGCTCTGCGGCTTGAGGACGGCTACGCGCTCGGCCATCGCCTCGACGACCGTGCGGCTGAACCGCTCCAGACCCGCGACGTCGTCGTTCAGGCCCCACTCGGCGAGCAGCGAGGCGTGCGGGTCGATGCCGACGCACAGTGGGCCGCGCACGTCCATGGCCCGGCGAAGGCGCGCGCCGAAGGGTTCCAGAGTCATGTGGACTTCCTCACGTCGGCACCGACCGCGTCGGCGAGGGTGGCGTAGGGGCTCGTCCGCAGGCGCGCGGCGAGCCCTTTGTGGATGGTGCGGCCCCAGAAGGGCCCTTCGTAGATGAACGCGCTGTAGCCCTGCACCAGCGTGGCACCGGCCAGGATGCGCCGCCAGGCGTCCTCGGCGTTCTCGATGCCGCCGACGCCCACCAGGGTGATGCGGTCGCCCACGCGCGCGTAGAGGCGGCGCAGCACCTCCAGGGAGCGTGCTTTCAGCGGCGCGCCGGAGAGGCCGCCGGTCTCCTTCACCAGGGAGGGCGCGGACCTCAGACCGAGTCCCTCGCGCGCGATGGTGGTGTTCGTGGCGATGATCCCGTCCAGGCCCAGTTCCACGGCGAGGTCCGCGACGGCGTCCACGTCCTCGTCGGCGAGGTCCGGCGCGATCTTCACCAGCAGCGGCACGCGCCGCGTGGTGACCGTGCGGTCGGCCGCCTCGCGGACGGCGGTCAGCAGCGGGCGCAGTGCCTCGGTCGCCTGGAGGTTGCGCAGGCCCGGCGTGTTCGGGGAGGAGACGTTGACCACCAGGTAGTCGGCGTACGGCGCCAGGCGCTCGGTCGACTTCACGTAGTCCTGGGCGGCCTCCTCCTCGGGGACGACCTTGGTCTTGCCGATGTTGACGCCCACGACCGTTCTGAAGACGGGCGTACGCGACGCCAGGCGCGCGGCGACGGCCAGCGAGCCCTCGTTGTTGAAGCCCATGCGGTTGATCAGCGCCCGGTCCGCGACGAGGCGGAACAGCCGCTTCTTCGGGTTGCCCGGCTGCGGCTCCCCGGTCACCGTGCCGATCTCGACGTGGTCGAAGCCGAGCATGGACATCCCGTCGATCGCGACGGCGTTCTTGTCGAAGCCGGCGGCAAGACCGAAGGGCCCGTGCATCCGCAGGCCGAACGCCTCCGTGCGCAGCTCCTTGTAGCGGGGCGCGAGGGCGGCCGCGACGAAGGTGCGCAGTACGGGGATGCGGACGGCGCGGCGGATCCAGCGAAAGGCCAGGTGATGGGCCTCTTCAGGGTCCATCCGTGTGAAAACCAGACGGAAGAAAAGTCTGTACATCTCTCAGTGTCCTCACGAAGAGGGGGACACCGTTTCCGATGTCCCCCTCAGGGCTGCTAGTCGCGGGCAGCGGTCAGGTGTTCCGCGTGTTCCTGGAGCGAACGGACGCCCACGTCACCGTGGGTGAGGGCGTCGATGCCCTGGACCGCCGCGGCGAGTGCCTGGACCGTCGTCAGACAGGGCACGGAGCGTGCCACCGCCGCCGTACGGATCTCGTAGCCGTCGAGGCGGCCCCCGGTGCCGTACGGGGTGTTGACGATGAGGTCGACCTCGCCGTCGTGGATGAGCTGGACGATGGTCCTCTCGCCGTTCGGGCCCGGGCCCTCGGACTGCTTGCGCACGATCGTGGCGTTGATGCCGTTGCGCTTGAGCACCTCGGCCGTGCCGGAGGTGGCGAGCAGTTCGAAGCCGTGGGCGACCAGCTCACGCGCCGGGAAGATCATCGAACGCTTGTCGCGGTTGGCGACCGAGATGAAGGCGCGCCCCTTGGTCGGCAGCGGACCGTAGGCGCCCGCCTGCGACTTGGCGTACGCCGTGCCGAAGACGGAGTCGATGCCCATGACCTCACCGGTGGAGCGCATCTCCGGGCCGAGGACCGTGTCGACACCGCGCCCGTGGATGTCGCGGAACCGCGACCACGGCATCACGGCCTCCTTGACGGAGATCGGCGCGTCCAGCGGCAGTTCACCGCCGTCACCGCGCGCGGGCAGCAGCCCTTCGGCCCGCAGCTCGGCGACGGTGGCGCCCAGCGAGATCCGGGCGGCGGCCTTCGCCAGCGGCACCGCGGTCGCCTTCGAGGTGAAGGGGACCGTACGCGAGGCACGCGGGTTGGCCTCCAGGACGTACAGGATGTCGCCCGCCATCGCGAACTGGATGTTGATCAGACCACGGACGCCGACGCCGCGGGCGATGGCCTCCGTGGAGGCGCGCAGCCGCTTGATGTCGAAGCCGCCCAGCGTGATCGGCGGCAGGGCGCACGCCGAGTCGCCGGAGTGGATGCCGGCCTCCTCGATGTGCTCCATGACGCCGCCGAGGTACAGCTCCTCGCCGTCGTACAGGGCGTCGACGTCGATCTCTATGGCGTCGTCGAGGAAGCGGTCGACCAGCACCGGCCGGGAGGGGCTGATCTCGGTCGACTCGGCGATGTACGACGAGAGCCGGGCCTCGTCGTACACGATCTCCATGCCGCGCCCGCCGAGGACGTAAGAGGGCCGGACGAGGACCGGGTAGCCGATCTCGTCCGCGATGGCCTTGGCCTCGGCGAAGGTGGTGGCGGTGCCGTGCTTGGGGGCCGGGAGACCTGCCTCGGCGAGCACGCGCCCGAACGCCCCGCGGTCCTCGGCGGCGTGGATCGCCTCGGGCGAGGTGCCCACGATCGGCACGCCGTTGTCCTTGAGCGCCTGCGACAGCCCCAGCGGGGTCTGGCCGCCCAGCTGCACGATCACACCCGCGACCGGACCGGCCTGCTGCTCCGCGTGGACGATCTCCAGCACGTCTTCCAGCGTCAGCGGCTCGAAGTACAGGCGGTCGGACGTGTCGTAGTCCGTGGAGACCGTCTCCGGGTTGCAGTTGACCATCACGGTCTCGTACCCGGCGTCGCTGAGCGCGAAGGAGGCGTGGACGCAGGAGTAGTCGAACTCGATGCCCTGACCGATGCGGTTGGGACCGGAGCCCAGGATGATGACCGCGGGCTTCTCCCGGGACGCGACCTCGCTCTCCTCGTCGTAGGAGGAGTAGAAGTACGGCGTCTTCGCGGCGAACTCGGCGGCGCAGGTGTCGACCGTCTTGTAGACCGGGCGGATGCCCAGCGCGTGCCGCACCTCACGGACGACGTCCTCGCGCAGCCCGCGGATCTCGGCGATCTGCTGGTCGGAGAAGCCGTGCCGCTTGGCCTCGGCCAGCAGCTCGCGGGTCAGCTCCGGGGCCTCGGCCAGCTCGTCCGCGATCTCCTTGATCAGGAAGAGCTGGTCCACGAACCACGGGTCGATCTTCGTGTACTCGAAGACCTCCTCGGGCGTGGCGCCCGCGCGGATGGCCTGCATGACCGTGTTGATCCGGCCGTCGGTGGGGCGCACGGCCGCACGCAGTAGCTCGTCCTTGCTTCCGGCGGAGCCGGGCTCGCCGACGAACGCGAACTGGCTGCCCTTCTTCTCCAGGGAGCGCAGGGCCTTCTGGAACGCCTCGGTGAAGTTGCGGCCGATCGCCATGGCCTCGCCGACCGACTTCATGGTCGTGGTCAGCGTGCTGTCGGCGCTCGGGAACTTCTCGAAGGCGAACCGCGGCGCCTTGACGACCACGTAGTCGAGGGTCGGCTCGAACGAGGCCGGGGTCTCCTGCGTGATGTCGTTCGGGATCTCGTCGAGGGTGTAGCCGACGGCGAGCTTGGCCGCGATCTTGGCGATCGGGAA
>CBFHCJ010000130.1:0-12319 GCA_965654005.1 uncultured Streptomyces sp.
TGAGGGTCGCTTCGGAGAAGTCCAGCATCAGTTGGGTGAACGGGAACCATGCCTTGTAGACGCTCTCCTTGGCGCTGAAGAGCAACCGGACGGCGCTGAGTTGCCGGTACCAAGCGGTGAGTTCGGCCAGTTGGGGCAGTTTCTCGGGGTGGCCGACCACGGCGAGGTCGCCGTCCGGCAGCGGCAGGTCGGGCTCGGCGTCGATGCCGAGGGTGAGCACCTCGGTGGCCGGCGCCAGAGCGGCGGCGTGGTGGCCGGCGCAGTGGGTCATGCTGCCCACCACGGGAGAGGGCCAGCGGGGTGCTCCCGCGCGGGCGGGCACCGGCGGCACCGCGAACAGCCCGAGGGCGGCCAGCGCCCGCCGCGCGCGGCCGTATCGCGCGGAACTCCGCCTGGCGGCCAGGCACGGACGCGGCGATGTACTCGGCCTCCTCAGGGAAGAGCTCGATGTCCTCGCCCTCCGCCGTGAACCCGGCCACCGCGACCGGCTCGGGCAGGCTGGTGTCGATCAACGGGTCGTCACCTCGCGAGTTCGGGAAGCATCTGCCGGAGCCCGGTCGCGGCGCACGCGCCCCTGCGGTGCCGTTCACGCGGGCAGCCCACCGGGATCTCCGCGAAGCGGACGCCGTCGTAGTGGATGGTCCGAGGGATGTGCGGATGGCCGTGGACGACCGCGGTGTCGCGGGCGACAGGTGACCGGTCGTCCGGGGCGCGGGGCCGCGGGACAGGGACGAACTCGCGGTTCTCCGGGTGGCTGACCGGAAGGTCGCTGGTGGCGAAGCGAATTTGGCCGTTGTTCGTCACGGGGTGGCGCCGTTCGGTACGCGGTGCCCGGTCCGTCGGTTCACCGGCCGCAGGGCCGACTCGGGCGTGACCGCGGTGACGGAGAAGGAGTCGGCGGTGTGCTTGAGGCGGCGGAGCAGCCGGTCGCGTCCGACGATGGTGATGCTCTCGACACCGTGCCGGACGAGGGTTTCCACGACGCAGGGCCAGCGCATCGGGCGGACGAAGCCGCCGAGGATCCAGTCGCGCGCCTGCTCGGCGGTCTCGACCAGCGAGCCGGTCTGGTCGGAGACGATCGGCAGCGACGGGTCGCGCAACCGGTAACCGCTCAGCACCCGCTGGTCGATCCGGTCGCGGAGCGGGCTGAATACCGAGGCGTGTGCGGGTGGGCGCATGGTGTAGAGCGAGTAGCCGCCGACGTCGCCGATGCGCTTCTTGAAGCCGTCCAGGGCGCGTTCACCCATCGAGACCATGTACATGTCGTGGTCCAGGTAGGAGGAGATCTCGAACCACTCGCCGACGGCGGCCAGTTCGGCGAGGAGTTCGTCCAGCGTCTCCCGGACGACCTTGACGAAGGAGTGGGTGACGATGTCGCTCTGTTGCTCGCCGAAGTAGTCGCGCTCGCAGCGGGCGGTCTCGGCGACCAGCCGGAGGGTGTCCTCGAAGGGGAGCACCCCCGCGTGGGCGGCGGCGGCCATTTTGCCGAAGCTCACCCCGGCGCAGTAGGTCCCCCGCTGCCCGCTCCACTCAAGCAGCGCCAGCGAGGCGACGAACGAGGCGACCTGGGCCACCTCGGCATAGTCGTCCTCTGCTTCCCGCAGGGCGTCGAAGACCCGGTAGCCGAGCACTTCGCCGGCGACGGCGAACCGTTGCCTTGCCGCCGCGTTGACCACCATGAAGCGACCGAAGTCGGTGAACCGCGAGGGGCCCATGGCGGGAAAAACGATTGCGTTCTCTGACACCCAGCGAGCGTAGGCGCTGAGGCGGCGCCCACCACCCCCATCCACTCCCCTATTACCCCTTCCAGGGGGTCGCTAGGGGTACCCTGGCCGCGCGAGGGCTCTTAGTTTTATCCACCGGTGCCCGCTTTGAACGTTCCCCCCTGACATGAGGAAAACGCACGCGATGAGAATTGCTTGCTGGCAGGCCGCGTGCAACTCCCCTGATGTCGGGCATCTGTTGAAGCGGCTGCGCGCAGTGGCCAGGAGGGCGGCGGAGGCGGGAGCGGAGCTGCTGGTCTCCCCGGAGATGACGGTGGGCGGCTACCCGCTGCGGGCCGCCACGCTGGCCGCGGCCGCCGGTCCGGTGGACGGACCGCACTGCGCGGCGGTCTCGGCGATCGCCCGCGAGTTCTCGATCGCCATCGCGCACGGCTGGCCCGAGGTCGACGGCTCCAGCGTCTACAACTCCGCGCGGCTGGTCTCCGCCGACGGCACCACGCTGGCCACCTACCGCAAGGCGCACCTGTTCGGCGAGGTGGACCGTTCCCGGTTCACGCCGGGCGGCCAGAGCGTGGTGCAGGCCAGGCTCGGCGAGCTGACGGTCGGTCTGCTGATCTGCTACGACGTCGAATTTCCCGAGCCGGTCCGGGCGCACGGACTGGCCGGAACCCAGCTGCTGGTGGTGCCGACCGCGCTGATGCGCCCGTGGGAGCTGGTCGCACGCGTCCTCGTCCCGGCCCGGGCCTTCGAGAGCCAGCTCTACGTCGCCTACACCAACTGGATCGGCGAGCGACATGGCGTGGCCTTCTGCGGACTGACCACGGTGGCGGCCCCAAACGGCTGCCAGGTGCCCCTGGGGGAGCCCGCGGAGGGCCTGTTGCTGGCGGAGGTCGACCCGGTGGTGGTGGCGAAGGCGCGCGCCGACACCCCGTACCTCCAGGACCGGCGCCCTGAACTCTATCTTCCCCCCACAAGTGCCGGGACCCCTACCGGACCCCAGGGATCAGGCCCTCAAAGCTCCAGGGTAGGCGGCGACACGTGACGCGACCGCTCCGCCGACCCCGTTCATAGCCGTATTCCCCTTTCTCGTACGACCATTGGCGCGGCGGGGCGTTCTGCGTCGCGCGGGCGTGGAAGGCGACGCACAACTCGCCGCGAAAGTCCGCGTTCGGGAGAAGACCCGCGCTCTCCGCCCTTGTGGAGCCCGGCGCAGCCACGGGCGCCAGGCGGCGGCTCGTCCTCAGCCGGCACAGGGCATCACTGGCGCGCCTCCGGATCGATCAGGGGCTCAACCCCGCCGGAAATCGGGGCCGAGTGGCATTTACTCCGCGACCGAAATCACATTCTAATTCAAAGCAAACAACAGTGAACAAGAGGAGAACAATTGAACATCCCTTAATTGAATTAACCCTTATTGACATACGTTCGATTCCCCTGTCTACTTACCAAGCGAAACACTTGAAGCCGGAAGGTGAAATGCTCAGTCAGGTGACGCAAAGCATTCGGACTACTACGGACCGTATGGTCCGCAGCGGTTCCTGTTCGACCCTCAATCATGATGAGTGGTTTTGAAAGACGGAACAATGCCCACGATTTTTCGGAACGTGTTCGCGATAGGCTCCGGGATCTCGAAGAGGAGTCGGGAGCCCAGTCGGTGTACCCTGATCCCTTCCGGTTAGTTCGCGTTCCCCTTCCCGAGTCTCCGCATGCCAGCCTCGACGAGTCATTTCTTTGCGAACGTCGCCTGGTGCGAAAGACGGGATTCCGGCGGCGGGGTAATCCTCGGCAACGTGATCACACGTCCCCGGGTCCGCGAACCTGCTCCTTCCCCTCAGCACGTCTCTTCCGCCACGCCCGCCGCGACTCGGCGCACCGGGCCTTGGCGCGGTCCACCGCGCGTGGGCGCCCCGGCCGGTGCAGCGCGGTCCTTGTGACGCCCCTCACCGGCCCGCAACGCGATGCGGGCCGCAGCCGGCGCCACACGATGTCCTCCGCAAACGCCCTTGACTCCACGACCTGTTCTGCAGAGAGGTTCACACGCCGTCCGACGAACGAAACGACTTTCAAGTGAGGCGAACCAGATCCCAAGACACTAGGAGCGATCGCATGACGACCAAATCCGACCTCATTGAACGCACCGAGGAATCACTGCTCCTCACCGGCATCACCGCGGAGGCGAAGCGCGGAACGGGTTCGGTAGGCCTCGTGACCGGCCCCGTGGCGAGCGGAAAGTCGGCGCTGCTGACAGTGCTCTGCGACGAGGCGGGCAAAGCCGGGATCACCGTGCTGCGGGCGGCAGGGGGCCACGCCGAGCACCAGACGCCGCTGAGCATCGCCGACCAGCTGTTCCAACAGGCGCCGCTCTCGACAGAGACACAGCTCCTGCTGTACGAGGCCCGCCGGGCCGCCCTCGCCCACGCGAAGTACCTGGAGCGGGGGGATGCATGCGGCAGCTGCCCGCCAGCCCCCTCCAGGCGCTCAGCGCCGTACTCTTCACCCTCTCTGCGACCACACCGCTGCTGATCTGCGTGGACGACGCGCACCAGGCGGACGCGTTCTCCCTGGAGTTGCTTCTCCTGCTGATCCGCCGACTCGGCACCGCCCGCATCGCCGTGGTCCTCGCCGAACGCACCGCTCGCCACCACCCTAACCCTGCGTTCCACACCGAGCTGCTGCGCCAGCCGCACTGCCGCCGGGTGATGCTCGCGCCGCTCTCCCCTGACGGCGTCGTCCAACTGCTCGGCACCCAGCTCGACGCCCGGCAAGCAGCCGAGTTGGGCCCCCAGGTCGACGCGCTGACCGGCGGCAACCCGCTGCTGGTGCACGCTCTGCTGCAGGACCTGCGCACCACCGCCCGACTCCCCTTCGAGCAGCGCGCGGCCGGTCTGGGCGCTGGTTACGCCTTCTCCCAAGCCGTCGTGAGCTGCCTGCACCGCAGCGAGCCGACGGCCCTCGGGGTGGCCCGCGGCATCACCGTGTTCGGGGAACACAGCTCGCCCGACCTGCTCGGCCAGCTACTCGGCCTTTCTCCCGGCGCCGTGGAGAGCGTCATCGGTGACCTGGAGTGGGACGGGATCTTTACGGACGGCCGGCTCGGGCATCCGGCCGTGCGAAACGCGGTGCTGCGCGACACCGACCCAGCCGAGCTCAGCCGGCTCCGCCAGCACGCCGCCCGCCTGCTCTACGCCCAGAGCACCCCCGAACGAGCCATCGTCGAACAGCTGCTGGCCTCCAGCGAGCCGGGCGAGGGGTGGAGCACCAAAGTACTCTGCGACGTCACCCGGCAGTCGCTCCTCGACGGTGACGCAGAGCTGGCCCGGCGCTGTGTCGAGCACGCACTCCGCGGCTGCGCCGACCCGCGTGATCGCGCCAGGGTGCTGGTTCTGCAGGCCGGCGTCGAATGGCAGCTCCAGGGCGACGCCACCCGCCAACTGCCGCAACTCACGGCCGCTCTGCGGGCCGGTGAACTCAGCGACCGGCACGCCATGGTGGTGGTCAAGTGCCTGCTGCGGCACGGCTGCCTCACCGAGGCGTCCCACATGCTGGAGCAGGTCCTCGCCCGGGGACACGAGGCGGATGGCCGGACCGTCGCCGAGTTGCAGACCGTCAAGCTGCTGCTGTCCAGCACCTATCCCGGCGCTCTGCCCAGCCTGCCGCCGTTCGGGGCGTGCGTCGCCAGCCAGGACAGCGCACCGGCCGCGGTCCGCGCCGCCCCTCCGTTGCAGGCCGCCGCCATCCTGGACCAGGTATTGAGCGGGCGGGCCGACGAGAACACCTTCCTCGGCGCGGAGCAGGTGCTGCGGAGTGTCGGGCTGACATACCGGCAATGGGAGCAGGTGGAGTTCGCCCTGCTCGCGCTGATCTACGGCGACCGGCTGGAACAGGCGGCGCTCTGCTGCGAGCAGTTACTCAACCGTATCGGCCGGGCCACCGAGGGCTGGAGACAGCCGCTGCACGCGCTCCGCAGCCTGATCGCCGTCCGCCAGGGCCGACTGGTTGAGGCGGAACAGTACGCCACGACGGCGCTGAAGCAGATGCCGTGGCGGCGCTTGGGCGTCAACATCGGCCTGCCCCTGTCTGCCCTGATGGTGGCGCGGACCCTGATGGGCAAACACGAAGAGGCCGCCGAAGTACTGAGCTGCCCCGTGCCGCAGACCATGTACAAGACCCGCTACGGCATGCACTACCTGTATGCCCGCGGTGAGTACCGGCTCGCCACCAACCATCCGCTCGCGGCCCTGGAGGATTTCCAGATCTGCGGGGAGATGATGCAGGAGTGGGACCTCGACCTGCCGGGTGTTCTGCCCTGGCGCGGCGGGGCGGCCTGGGCTCACCTGAGAATGGGCAACCACCAGCAGGCAAAGGTACTCATCGACGAGGAGGCGAAGCGGCTCCAGCCCGGGCCCTCGCGCTCACGGGGCAGGACGATGCGCCTCGTCGCGGCCGTCTCCGATCTCAAGAGCCGTCCCGCGCTGCTGCGGCAGGCCGTGAACGAGCTCCAGCGCGCCCGGTCGCATGTGGACCTCGCACTGGCCCTGACCGACCTCGGCCGCGCCTACCAGGACCTCGGCGACCACGAGCGCTCCCGGATCATGGTCAGCCGTGCCTGGCAACTGGCCAAGGACCACTCCGCCGAACCCGTCCTGCGCGGCCTTGCGAGCGTGTTCTCCGACCTGCCCGGCACAGGCGAGGCCGCTGATCCGGCGGCGACCCCGGGCGGCATCAGCGTGCTCAGCGACGCCGAGCGGCGGGTCGCCTCGCTGGCCGTGCTCGGGCACACCAACCGGGAGATAGCCCGGGAGCTGTTCATCACCGTCAGCACGGTCGAGCAGCACCTGACCCGGATCTACCGCAAGCTCAAGATCACCCGGCGCAGCAAACTACCCCGAGAGCTCTGCCTGGAAACGACCACGACAGCGTCCTGCTGCTGAGCGGGGTGCCGCTCAGCAGTGTCTTCGGATTCCGTGTCCGCGGCCCCGGTCATCCGTGGGGCCGCGTCGCATCGGGAGGGCCTCGGTCAGGAGACGCAGGCCCACACCCTCTCAGTGATCTCGTCCAGCACCGCCCGCTGGTGGGAGGCAAGGTAGAAGTGGCCGCCGGGAAAGACCCGCAGTGCGAAGTCACCGATGGTCTCCTCCGCCCACGCCTTCGCCTCGTCCACGGTCACCTTGGGGTCGTCGTCGCCGATCAGGGCGACGATCGGGATGGTCAGCGGCGCTCCGGGCGGACGCTCGTAGGTCTCGATGGCCCGGTAGTCGTTGCGGAGGGCGGGGAGGATCATCCGCAGGATCTCCTCGTCTCCCAGCAGTGCGGCGTTGGTGCCGCTGAGCTTCTTCAGCTCGGCCACCAAGTCGTCGTCGTCGCTCTGGTGGACGAACTCCGCGCGGTGGGTGCCCGGGCCTCGCCGCCCGGAGGCGAAGAGCACCGCTGGGGCCCGCCCGTCGGCCTGCAGCCGGCGGGCCAGCTCGAAGCCGAGGATCGCGCCCATGCTGTGCCCGAAGATCGCCAGCGGGCGATCATCCAGTTCACCGACCACCTCGTGTATCCGGTCGGCCAGTTCGGCGATGGTGCCGATGCTCGGCTCCAGGCGGCGATCCTGGCGGCCCGGGTACTGCACCGCGAGCACCTCGATCTCCGGCGCCAGCGCCGCCGAGACGGGGAAGTAGAAGCTGCCCGAACCGCCGGCATGCGGCAGGCACAGCAACCGCGCCCTGCTCTGCGGAGCCGGATGGAAGCGGCGCAGCCACAGGTCGTACGCGGCGCTCTTCGGCGAGGTCATCCGATTCTCTTCGTTCTGTTGAATTCCGCTCGGGTTCTCCGGCGTCTCTCCGGCTTTCTCTGCGACGGTCACTCATCGCCGGGGCGTTGGGGGCACACTTCGCGGAGCCAGCTTTCGATCAGTTCGGCGGTGGCGGCGGCGTGCTCCTCCATCACCGTGAAGTGGTCGCCGGGGCTGTCGACGGCGGTGTGCTCCAGCGGCCAGGAGGCGCCCACTCCGGCGGAGAACGCGTCGACGGCCCTCACCAGCAGGGTGGGTGCGGCGATCCCGGCGGGCCGCCTGCCCACGAACAGCCGCAGATAGCCGCCCATCGCGGTGATCCTGACGTCGTCAATGGGGACGTAGCTGTCCGCGCGGGCCAGTATCGCTGCGGTCAGCGCGGGCAGCACGTCCACCGCGGTGCCGCCGCCGTCGAGCCCGCCCTCGCCGTGGAAGGCGTAGGTGTCCACCAGGACGACCGCCACCGGGCGGGCGCCCAGCTCTTCGAGGCGAGCCGCGGTGGCCTGGGCGAGCAGACCGCCTGTGGAGTGGCCCAGCAGCGCGAACGGAGCTCCTCCGGTGGCACGCAGTACGGCCTGGGCACCGAGTTCTAGGATCGCCTCGACGGTCGCGGGCAGCGGCTCGCCGTCCCGGAAACCGGGCAGCGGCAGCGCCAGCACCGTGCGCCGGCCGCGGTAGGCGGCGGCGATCCGGGCGTACTGGTGCGGTCCGGAGATCGCCAGCAGCGATGGCAGGCATACCAGCGCGGGCTCGTCGGGCCCCTCGGCCAGCCGGAGCAACTCGGGTACCCGCTCGGCCGCCTGGGATGCCTGGAAAGCGGGCCGGAAGCGCGAGGCGGCGAAGAGCATCTCCATGAACTCCTGGCTGCGCCCGCTGTCAGCGGCGGTCCGCAGCAACCCGGTCATGGTGCCCGAGGGCCGGCTCTCGTGCGCCGGGGACTCCTCCGAACCTTCCGTGACGTCCAGCCGCTTCCGCAGCTGGACGGCCAGCCGGCTCGGGGTGGGGTGGCTGAAGAGCAGGGTGACCGGCAGCCGCAGTCCGGTCGCCTGGGCCAGCCGGTTGCGCAGCTCGACCGATGTGAGCGAGTCGAACCCGAGCTCCAGGAACCCTTTTTCGGTGTCCACCGCCTCCGGACCCTGGTGGCCGAGCACGATCGCCGCGTGGGTGCGGACCAAGGCTAGCAGGAGGGCCTCGCGCTCACGCTCGCTCCGGCCGGCGAGCTGCCCGGCGAGTGCGGCGGCCGAGTCCCGCTCCCCTGCCGCCGACCGGCGCGCGGGGACCCTGATCAGGCCGCGGAGCAGCACGGGGACCCGGCCGGTGGCGGCGGCCTGCGCACGGGGCCCGGCGAGGTTCAGCCTGGTCGGCACGAGAAGCGGCCGGTCCAGGATGCGCGCGGCGTCGAAGAGCGCCAGTCCCTCGTCGGCGGAGAGCGGCTCCACTCCGCCGCGGGCCAGCCGCTGCAGATCGGCCGCGCCCAGCCCGCCGGCCATGCCGCCGTCCTCCGCCCACAGGCCCCAGGCGAGGGAGGTGGCGGGCAGGCCCAGCGCCACCCGGTGCTGGGCCAGGGCGTCCAGGAAGGCGTTCGCGGCCGCGTAGTTGCCCTGCCCCGGGCTGCCGAAGACGCCGGCCGCCGAGGAGAAGACCACAAAGGCGCCAAGTTTCAGATGCTTCGTCAGTTCGTGGAGCTGCCAGGCCGCGTCCACCTTGGGGCGGAGAACAGCGTCCATCCTCTCGGGGGTGAGGCTGTCCACCAACCCGTCGTCGAGCAGACCGGCCGCGTGGACGACGGCGGTCAGCGGATGTTCGTCCGGCAGCGCGGCGAGCACCGCGGCCATCGCCTCGGGGTCCGCGGCGTCGCAGGCGGCGAACCGCACCTCGGCGCCCAGCCCGGTCAGCTCGCGCTGCAGCTCGCCCGCCCCGTCGGCGGTCTCGCCGCGGCGGGACAGCAGCAGCAACTGGCGCACCCCGCGCTCAGCGACGAGATGCCGGGCCAGCCGCCGTCCGAGTCGGCCGGTGGCACCGGTGATGAGCACGGTGCCGCTCCAGGCGGTGTCCTCGCTTTCCCTGGCTTCCCCTGGCAGCCTCGTCCGGACCAGCCTGGGGGCCAGTAGTTTCCCGGCACGGATGGCGAGTTGAGGCTCGTCGGTGGCGAGCGCGGTGGTCAACGCCCCTGGGGAGTCGGGGTGTCCGTCCAGGTCGACCAGGACGAACCTGTCAGGATTCTCGGTCTGCGCCGAGCGCACCAGCCCCCAGACGGCGGCAGCTGCCAGGTCGGACACACCCCGTTCGGGCGGGACGGCCACCGCGCCCCTGGTGACCAGCACCAGCCGCCGCTCGGTGAACGCCTCGTCGGCCAGCCAGTCCTGGACGAGGGCCAGCGACCGGTTCGCCAGCGCATGCGTGGCAGCGGCCATGTCACCGTCGCCCGCGACCACCGGCGCCACGACGGTGTCCGGGGCCGCGTTCTCCAGCGCACTCAGCGCGGCCAGGTCCGCGAACAGCTCGGCGCCCGCGAGGCCGAAACCCTCGGCGCCCAGCACCGCGACCGTGCCGTGCCCACTCGACGGCGCCCCTGGCACAACCGTCCAGTCCAGCGTGAAGAGCGCGTCACCGGTACGGCTCGCGGAGAGCTGCTCCATCACCACCGGCCGCAGGACCAGCGAGCCCACGGACGCCACCGGCGCTCCCGTGCCGTCTGCCAGCTCCAGCGAGACGCTGTCGGGGCCCTGCCGCGCGATCCGCACCCGGATCTCGGTCGCGCCCGTGGCATGGAGGCCAACCCCGCTCCAGGCGAAGGGCAGCCGCCCGCCGCCATGCTCAGTCGCCGTCTCCGTGAGGAGTCCGCCGAGCAGGAGCGGATGCAGCGAGGCGTCCAGCAGCGCCGGATGCAGCCCGAAGGCCGCGGCCTGTGCCCGGCACTCCTCGGGCAGTCCGACCTCGGCGAACAGCTCGTCATCACGCCGCCAGACGGCACGCACCCCCCGGAAGGCCGGGCCGTACCCGAAGCCCAGCTCGGCGAAGTCGTCGTACAGGCCGTCCACCTGGACCGGCTCGGCTCCCGGCGGCGGCCACTCGACCGCCGTGAACTCGGGCCCGGGCCCACCGGTGGACAGCTCACCGGTGGCGTGCCTGGTCCACTGCCGATCCAGCGGCGCGTCCTCGGGCCGGGAGTAGAGGCTGAACCGGCACCCGCCGGACGCGTCCGGCACGCCGACGGTCACCTGCACCTGGACCCCGCCGCGTTCGGGCAGTACGAGCGGCAGCTCCAGCGTGAGTTCCTCCAACCGATCACAGCCGACCTTGTCCCCGACCGCCACCGCGAGGTCCGCGAAGGCCGAGCCCGGCAGCAGGATCGAGCCCATGACGGCATGGTCGGCCAGCCAGGGAAGAGTGTCGAGGGCGAGTCGGCCGGTGAAGACGAACCCCTCGTCGTCCGCCAGCGACACGACGGCACCGAGCAGCGGGTGGTCCGCCGGGCCCAGCCCGGCCGAGGCGACATCCCCAGCGCCTCCCGCGTAGGGCGTGGGCCAGTAGCGCTCGCGTTGGAAGGCGTAGGTGGGCAGGTCGACCGCTTCACCGCTGCTGCCGGCGAAGACGGCGGACCGCCAGTCGACCGCGATGCCGCCCACCCACGCTTCGGCGAAGGACGCCAGCACCTGCCGGGCGCCCCCTTGGTCACGCCGCAGCGTGCCGACCGCCACGGCCCGCAGGCCAGACTCCTCCAGAGTCTCCTGAACACCCGTCAGCAGAACGGGGTGCGCGCTGACCTCGATGAAACCACCGACACCGTGGTCAGCGGCCAACGACCTCACGGCGTCGGCGAATTCCACCGTACGACGCAAATTGCCGTACCAGTACTCGCCGTCCATGCCGGAGCCGTCGACCAACTCCCCCGTCACCGTGGACAGCACAGGCACCCGGCCCGTCCGCGGCCTGACTTCGGCCAGCAGCACGGCCAACTCCTCACGGATCGACTCCACCTGCGCGCCGTGCGAGGCGTAGTCCACCGGCACCGGACGGGCCCGTATGCCGTCCGCCTCGCAGGACATCAACAGCTCGTCCAGTACGGCGCGTTCACCTGACACGACAGCCGAGGACGGGCCGTTGACCGCCGCGACGGAGATCCGCTCGGCATCCCAGGCGGCCAGCCGCTCACGCACCCGCTCCACCGGCAACGCGACCGACACCATCCCGCCACGGCCCGCCAGACCACCGGCGATCGCCTTGCTGCGCAACGCCACCACCCGCGCGCCGTCCTCCAACGACAACGCCCCGGCAACGACCGCGGCGGCGATCTCACCCTGCGAATGCCCCACCACCACCGCGGGCTCAACCCCCGCCGCCCGCCACACCTCCGCCAGCGACACCATCACCGCCCACAACACCGGCTGCACCACATCGACTTGCCGCAGCCAACCGTCACCGGCCGTACCACGCACCATGTCCAGCAGCGACCAGTCCGTGAACGGCTCCAACGCCGCCGCACAACGCTCCACAGCCGAACGGAAAACGGCCGACTCCTCCCACAACCGCTCACCCATCCCCACCCACTGCGACCCCTGACCCGGGAAGACGAACGCCACCTTCCCCACAGCGCCCGCCACCCCCTCGACCACATCCGCGGCAACCCCACCGGCCGCCACAACCTCCAACCCCCGGCCCAACTCACCCAGATCCGTGCCCAGCACCACCGCACGGTTCTCGAACGCCGCCCGCCCCACCGCCAGACCAAGCCCGACACCCCGCACATCCACCGCCGCACCACCCGCCGCGTCACCACCCGCGACGAACGCACCCAACCGGGCCGCCTGAGCAC
>CBFHCJ010000131.1:0-12319 GCA_965654005.1 uncultured Streptomyces sp.
TCGCGGTGCGCCTGGTCGACGAGGCCCAGTAGTTTTGCCGCATGCCGCAGCAGCCGCAGGTCGGCCTCGTCGAATGGGGTTCTGCGGGCCACCGCGAGGACGGTGTCCGCGGCCGAGGCCGGGGCCAGCGAGATGAGCTGGGTGTGGGGTCCGGAAAGCGTCTCGGGGAGAATTCCGTCGACGGACTGCCGGATGATGGCTTGGGCCAGTTGCTCGGCGGCCGTGGCCGGTGAGGCGGCGAGGACGCGCTCCGGTTCGCTGACCAGGACCTGACAGTCGAGGGCCCGGGCGAGCCAGTCCGCGATGCGCTGCATGGCCCGGGCATCTGCCAGCTGGGCCGGCAGTTCCTGTACGAGCGAGCTGAGTTGGGCAGCGCGGCGCTCGGCGAAGAGCAGGCGGGACTGCTGGATCTCCTCGTGCACCCCGTCCCAGGACTCGGTGGGCGCGGACGAGGTGAGCAGGGCGATGCCAAACCGGGCGGCCCGGTCCACGATGTCCGGGGGGAACGGCTGGCTTGCGCCGCGGGCAGCACTCACGGCCAGACCCGCTCCGCCGTCCCGGCTCATCCGCTGGAGCAACAGCTCGAGCACCGTCGTGATACGGCCGCGGAGACGGAAGGGCGATGTGCCGGTGATCAGGACAAGCGAGCCATCGGGCAGCGTCGACGGGACTCCGTCTTCCAGCAGTTGTTCCGGCGTCATCGTCACCACGCCGTTGATTTCCGTGGTCTGGGCACGCCGGGAACCGCTTTCCACGAATGTCAGTTCGAGTTCAGGCTTATCGGTGGGCAGTGAGCCCAAGGTCGGCATGACGTGCTCCTCGGGAGTGGGGACGAGGTCGTGTAGCGCCCCTCACCGGCTGGCCGGCATGGGCGCGCGGCGATCACGGCCTCATGGCTCCACTCCCGTCGACCCGCGCTGCCGACTGTGGAGTCGCACTCTGACACATCCGTCCGCCGAGGAGGGGAAGCCGGGGATGCATCGCAGCCGTCCTTTTGAGGCTGCGCCGTGCCTGGGGTGCCGACGTGCGGGCGAGAGTCCCGGCCGGGAGCCCCCTTCGGGCGCGGAGCGCGCATACCAGGCGAAGGGCCGCGCGACGGCAAGGACGATCCGGCAGTCCTCCCCCGGCGGCCGCCCTTCTGAACCGAGAGCGGCTGTGGTCAAGGAGCGCGCGCGGCATGGTCGGCACTCCGCCGTTCGCACTCTGGCCAGCGTGGTCACTGCTGTTGGATGCCAGCTCCATCGTCAACTCTTCCCCCTGCCGGTGCAGCGCCAACCTGCAAGCGCGAGCCGCAGTTCGGCGAACACCAACGCCGTATCCACCGCCGTCGCGTCCAACCCTTCGGGCCACTGGGGACCCAGCGCCCAGGAGATCGTTCCTGCACTGCGGAAGTTACGGTCAGTAGTCAATCCGCTTCACAGGGTTTCATTCTCCCTATCGTGATCCTGCCTTGCGCCCCCGATCATGTCAACTAAAGTACACGGCAGCGAACTTAGCCCCGACTGAGCGAGAGATCGATACGTGGTGGTGTGCAGTCTTCGGCCGGACAGCTCCCGGGCCCTGTCCGGCAACTCCTGCCTGTGCTGAGGCGCAACCGCCGTCCACTGGCGGAGAGACTCAGCGCCCTGATGGCCTCCCGTCGGGATGCCAAGGGCCGCGCGTTCTCGTCGCGCACCTTGTCTGCTGCCGTGGACGCACTGCCCGGCGATCACCCGTCGGTGTCTCACGCTGCCATCGCCAAGCTGGCCAAGGGAGCCCAGGACAACCCGACCGTGGGAACCGTCCTGGCGCTGTGCGAAGCTCTGGGCGGTGTTCCACCCGCGCACCTTCTGCCGCACGACAGCTACGGCGATCTCAAGGCCCTGGAGGCCTTCGAGGATCCTCTGCTGCGCCGCGTTCTGGCGCTGCTGAACGGCATTCCGCCTGACGAGGTGCAGAACGTCATCGCGGACCTGGAACGCCGCCGCGATGATCTCGGCATGGAGCCGGTGCCGGACGAGACGGACCAGACGCCGGGCAGGCGCCAACGGCGCCGGAGCATGGACGACGCCGCACGGTATGCGGCAGATTCACTGGAGGGGCTGTAAGTGGTCGACGGCATAGTCTTCGGGACGTGCACCGTAGCCGGATTGGTGGTCACGGTGCTTTGCACGCGGAGGGCTGTGGGCAATCCGCGGGTCTCCACTTGGGCGATCGCCCTCGCCTTCGGGGTGTGCACACTGGGCGTCCTGTGCGCCGTCCCCGCGGTGGCCGATGTGTTGCAGGACATCACGGGCGTGCACAACGTCGGCAAGCTGGTGGCTCACATTTGCGCGGTCCTGTGGTGTGCCTTCCTCCAGATCACGATGGTGGACCTGGCCTACCGGCCCGAGTATCTGAAGGCCGCGATGTTCCAGCGCGGCTTCGCCGCCGCGGTGGAACTGATGATCCTGGTACCGCTCTTCCTGGCCACGAACCGACCCGATGTCGAGTTCACAACCGAGTACGTCGACGACCCGAAGATCGCCGCCTACCTGCTGATCTATCTCTCCTACGTCCTGGTCACCTGCGCTGAACTCGCATTCATGTGCGGCAGGACGGCACGCCGTAACTGGGGCATCAGACCGTGGAGTGGCGTCGGCTTCGCCTTGTCCTCCGTGTCGGCGGCCCTCGGCCTGGCGTACGCGTTCTCCAAGGGCTCGTACATCATCTTCTACACCCTCGACAATCCCTGGCCGCTAAAAGCCGAGGAGGTTGTGAGCCCCACGCTGAGCGGACTGGCGGTGCTGTTCCTCTTCGGCGGCCTGACGCTCCCCATGATCGGTGCCCTGCGTGAGCGCCTTCGCGACAAGAAGGCACTAGCCGGAGACTAATTAGCAGTGAAGCCGAATGTGGACATCAACGGGGAAGGCCCTGCTGAGGCGTGGGCGCGGAACTTTGCTGACAGGGCTAATCGGGCGGCCGGGCCAGAGCCCGAGAACCGCCCATTCCGTCGGGCGTCCTAGGGTGGGCGCATGGATCTTGCCGACGATTTGACAACCCGCCCATACGACGTGTATCAGAGGCTGCGGACCACCTCTCCGGTATACCGCATCACGGGAACGGATGGGCAACCTGCCTGGCTCGTGACCCGGTTCGACGACGTTCGCGCAGGCCTTGCCGATCCGCTGCTGTCGCTGGACAAGACGCATGCGCGTGAGGGCAATTACCGAGGGCTGTCCCTGCCTCCGGCTCTGGACGCCAACCTCCTGAATATGGATCCTCCCGACCACACCCGTCTGCGTCGCCTCGTCGGGAAGGCCTTCACCCAGCGCCGGGTCGAGCAGCTGCGCGCGCCGATCCGCGCCACCGCCGACCAACTCCTGGACGCTCTGGGCGCGGGCGGTACCACAGACCTGATCACCGCCTATGCGGCCCCGCTGCCGATCACTGTGATCTGCGATCTCCTCGGCGTCCCGGCAAGCCACCGCAGGGACTTCCGCTCCTGGACGACAGCGCTGATCGCCCCGGATCCGGCCCGCCCCCACGAAGCGAAGGAAGCCATCGTGGCCATGCTGGGCTTCTTCACAGAGCTCATGGCCCACAAGCGGCGCGAGCCGGCCGATGATCTCCTTTGCGACCTGATCGCCGTACGGGACACGGAGGGCGACCGGCTCACCGAGGACGAGCTGATGTCCTTGGCCTTCCTCATCCTCTTCGCCGGCTACGAGAACACCGTCCAGCTGATCGGCAACGCGATCCTGGCCCTGTTGCAGCATCCGGACCAGATGGCTCTGCTGAGGCAGGACCCGTCCCGGATTACTGCCGCCGTCGAGGAGTTCGCCCGATTCGAGGGCCCGGCCTTGCTTGCGATCCGGCGCTTCGCGATCGAGGACGTGACGATCGGCGGCGTTCGGATTCCGGCGGGCGAGACGGTACTGCTGTCCTTGTCCGCCGCCAACCGCGACCCGGACCGCTTCCCGGACCCGGACCGCCTGGACCTCGGCCGCGACGCCGTCGGCCACCTGGCGCTCGGCCACGGCATTCACTACTGCCTGGGCGCACCCCTGGCCCGAGCCGAGACCGAGATCGCCCTGGTCGCGCTCCTGGAGCGGTTCGCGGATCTCGAGCTCACCGGGAAGGAACCTCGGTGGCGGCCTTCGCTGCGCGCCCGCTCACTCCTCGAGCTGCCGGTGCGCTACGCAGGCACCCAAGCCTCGTCCTGACCAGGGCACTCGCCGAAGACGCCGCTGCCGTTCCCGGCGAGAGCAGGGCAGCTAGATAGCGTCCCTTCTCCTCATACCGGTGTCAGGACAGTGGTGCCAGCGTGATGCTGTCGGTGTAGCTCGGACAGCGGCAGTGGGTAAGCAACCCCGTTGCGGCGCTGCCTGAGCATCGAGACCGGCTTACCCAACAGGTCTCGTATGCCCTGTTCCTGGGCCTCAGCGAACGCGAGACGCTCCGGCTGGACTTTCAAGGTGAGCTTCCACTGCTTCTGGCCGGCTCGGACGCACAGCCCGCCGCATTTGTTGTGCGGCACGGCAGGCAAGGGGTGCGGCAACCGGGGGTCAGGGCTTGCGGTCGAGGTTCACCGTCATCGTCGGCGTCCACTTCTCGATGGGGCGGCGTACGGCCCTGCCCTCCCTGACAGCCTCCTGCGCCAGGCGGTTGGCCTCCTGCGCGTCCGGCGCGTCCACCTCGACCTCGGCACCGGCGTGAGCATGAAGAAAGACTTTGTACCGGGGCATGCGTTCCTCCAACTGGCCACAGACTGAGCGGGAGTACGGCGCGGCCACAATCGGCGCGACAGTGATCTGTAACGGCGCTGTGCAGCACGGGACTTACTGCTGCCCTGGCCGCCTGCCGCGCTGTGCCGCACCCAGAAAGCTACGGTCCTGCTCCCCCTGCTGGCAGAGCGGTGACCAGGAACAACACCGCCGCACCGCTGCGCGCTGGTGGCCGTGGCGGACCCGGCAGCCAGACCGTGGGAGTGTCGACGGTTCCGCGCGGCCTCGGCAACTCCGATCGATGTGCCCGGCCAGCTGGTCGGGCGGTGCCCAGGAGACGGCAGCACGTGGGGCCCGACCCCGGGTTGCCGGGTACGGGCCCCACCACGAACGCGTGGCTGCCGCTCAGCGGTCCCGGCTGCCGGGAGTGTCACCGGCGTCGGGGTGGGCTGGTGATCCGTTAGGCCGCCCACTTTCCGGACCGTTCGAACTCGCCGGTCGTGAGGTCCACGATCAGGTGGTCGCCGGGCTGCGGCGGGGTGTCGGCGGCGATGTCTGTCAGCAGGTCCCGGAACATGTCGTCCAGGTCGGCGTACAGCTCCTTCTCGTCACCGTCCTCGGTGAAGTCCTCGAACTCGTCCACCGACCCGTCCGTGTGGTGGAGGTAAACCCTCGACTCGTTCCAGAACACACCGTTCTCCGCCGGGGAGTCGGTCACGAACTCGACCCGGGCGACGGGCTCGCCTGCGCTCGGGGGGATGTAGAACAGGGCGCGCAGCACGTCCACGAACATGGACTCGCGGCGCCGGATGCTGGCGGCCGTGAGGGAGCTGGCGGCGGCCGTGAGCTGTTCCAGCGACCAGTAAGCGGTCGCCTGCTCAAGGGCAGCGTGGTCGGCCAAGAACGAGGCGCTGAGACGGCCCACGCGCATGGGCCGGGCCGAGGTGGCGGCCAGGTGCGCCGCATCGTCGGTGGTGACGAAGCTGTTCGGAGCCAACTCGGTGGTGCTGCCGTGCTGCTCCTCGTACAGCTTGATCAGGATCGAGCAGACCTTGCAGTCCGTTGCCGGGAATTCCTCCAGCTCCGAGTGGATGCGGCAGTTGCCAGCCGCGTCGACCGGCCAGCCATGGCGGTGCTCCAGCCAGTCGTTGTAGTCCATGCCGGTCAGCCCGACGAACTCGTACTGCTCAGTCGGCTGCTTCTCCCACTGCTCGCGCAGCCTGTCCATGAACGCCTGACGATTCACTGAGCTGGTGTCCTGAGACACATGTTCTCCTCTCGTTTACTTGCGGACACCACGTCCGCATGGAGCCCTGGCCGGGAGGCGAGTCCGGCTGTGGTCGGTGTGTGGTGGCCCGGCTTTGGTGGAGGGGGATTTGGAGGCCCGGGGTGGGCCCGGGGTGGGGACGTGGGGGCCCGGCGGGGTCAGTTCAGTACGCGGAACGTGCGCCAGTCGGCCCACTCGATCCAGGTCGGCCATTGCGGAACGGACCCGTCAAGGATGCGCGTGGCGCTGTTCTGCTGCTGGTAGTCAAGGAGTCGCACGCGTCGGGTGGCTGCGATGAGCACGGTCCGGGAGTCGACCATGACCGAATCGTCGACCTCGATCAGCTTTCCGATGTGCTCTGCCGACAGGTCGGCGAGAGTTGTGCCCATATCAGGTGCTGCTCCTTGGTGGCGGGTGGAGGGGTTAGTACTCCAGCTGTAGATCGTGATCTTGCTGGTCGGGGCCGGTGCGGAGACGGGTGCGGCCACCGTTGATCATCGTGAGTTGTGTGGACTGACGAAGAGACGGTGGCCGCAGGTCACAGCATAGATCCCGGCCGTTGGCGGGAGATGTTCGAGGTGGCCATGGGCCGAATCGCGGGCCGGTTCGCCCGGGTCGAACCCCGGCTGCGGGCCGGGCGGTTGGTGCTGGGCCTGTTGTCGGACCTGCCGCGCAAGAACTGCTGGACGATCGCGGAGTGGGCCGGGGAGAAGACCCCGCACGGCATGCAGCATCTGCTGTGCCGGGCGTCCTGGGACGCCGATGCCGTGCGTGACGATGTGCGCGAGTACGTCGTCGAACATCTCCACGACGAGGCCGCGGTACTGGTCGTGGACGAGACCGGTGACGTGAAAAAGGGCACCCGCACCGTCGGGGTCCAGCGCCAGTACACCGGCACCGCCGGCCGGATCGAGAACTCCCAGGTCGCCGTGTATCTCGTCTACGCAGGTGAGCGGGGACACGCGGCGGTGGACCGGGAGTTGTACGTCCCGCGCTCGTGGACCTGCGACCCGGATCGCTGCCGGGCGGCCGGGCTGGGCGAGGACACCGTCTTCGCGACCAAGCCGGAGCTGGCCCGCGTGATGATCGAGCGGTTCCTGGACGCCGGGCACCGCATCGGCTGGGTGACCGGCGACGAGGTCTACGGCGGCAACCCGAAACTGAGGGTGGCCCTGGAAAAACGCGGTCTGGGCTATGTGCTCGCGGTGGCCTGCTCGGCCGAAGTGGCAACCGGCGCGGGCACGTTCCGCGCCGATGCGCTGGCCAGGAGGCTACCGAAGCGGGCCTGGCAGAAACTGTCCGCCGGCCGCGGCACGAAGGGGCACCGCTACTACGACTGGGCCGTCATCGACCTCACAGACCCGGCGCCGGGGCACCGTCAGCTGCTGATCCGGCGCAACCGCACCACCGGCGAACTCGCCTACTACCGCTGCCATTCCACCGGGCCGGTCTCGTTGCGCACCCTGGTCAGGACGGCCGGATCCAGGTGGCGGGTGGAGGAGACCTTCCAGACGGAGAAAGGCCTGGCCGGGCTTGACGAACACCAGGTCCGCCGCTACCCGTCCTGGAGCCGCTGGGTCACCCTCGCCATGCTGGCTCACGCCTTCCTCGCCGTCGTCCGCGCCGACGAACACACACGCCGCGCCGGACCGGACGACCTGATCCCGCTGACCTGCAACGAGATCCAGCACCTGTTCCTCGCCGTCACCGTCCGGCCGCTGAACGACCTCACCCACCGGCTCGGCTGGTCCGACTGGCGACGCCGCCACCAGGCACGATCACAGACCAGCCATTACCGGCGACAAGCCGCAGCCCAGATGTCGGCGGCCAGGTCCGGATTCCCCAGCGGCGGCCACTTGGTGGGGAGTTATCTGACCGCCGGTAGTCACTCTGCGTTGCCATTCCGAGTGGCACGCCGATGAAGGTGGAGAGGTCCGCCAGAGGGAGTCGGGGGCGTCGTTGTGCTGGATGGGTTCCGGCGGTGGACGGGCCCGGCTGTTGGTGGCGCCTGAGTGGTGTGTCCTTGCACATGCCGTAGCGGCATGTGATGTCGTCGAGACACCACAGCACGAAAGGCTCCCTCCGCGATGCACCCCTCCTTCACACCTCCCCGCCAGGTCAAGATCGGTGATGCGGCTGCGTTCGCCGGGACCACCTCGCGCGCGATTCGCCATTACCACGAGATCGGTCTGCTGCCGGAGCCCGAGCGAGGCGGGGACGGCCGCCGCCGTTACGGCTACGACGACATGATCCGCTTGCTGTGGATCCGCAAGATGGCAGACGCCGGCATCAGCCTGGCCGACATGCGGGCCGCCTTTGACGAAGCCCGGGACATCGAGGAGAACCTGGGCCGGCTGGAGGAAGCCCTGGCCGCCAAGGAGGCCGACATCAAACGCCAGCGCGCCGTTGTCCAGCGCCTGCGGGCCGTGGGCAGCCCGCTCGGGCTACTCTCCGAACTGGTGACGGACCGGCTCGGCCACCTACCCCCGGGCGCACTGCGCCCCTCCGACCTGGACACCCTGCTGGTCACGGAACGGGTCTTCGGCCCGCTGGGCGCCGCCGTCCAGGCAAGCGTGTTCATCGTGCTGGCCACCCACACCGACCTCAGGGCCGAGGACGACCGTCTCGACGCCGCCGAGGCCGCCCTCGACGACGGCGTTGATCCCCATGACCCCCGCGTCGAAGAACTCGCCGCACAGCGATACGCCCACCACAAAGCCCTGGAGAAGGCCATCGAGGCGGCCGGACTGGACACGGACGAGGAGAAGCTCTTCGAGACCTACGACGCCGACCTGAAGGGCGAGGAGCCCGCACAGATGAGCGCCTGCGAAGCGGTCACCAAGATGCCCTACGACTTCTCCCCCGCCCGGATCCGCTGCATGGAACTCGCGGCAGAACTCCTCGGCCAGGACCACTCCGCAGACAGCTGATCTCCTGCCCCGCACCAACATGGCCCGGCAGCCGGTCGCGTTCACACACATGACCGGCCGCATCGGGCACCCGCCCCGAGCCGAAACGGAGAGTTACATTCCCACTGGCCGTACGTGGGGATTCCGACTGGCCGCCGACACCCAGACATGAAGATCACGATCTACAGCTGGAGTATTAGGCGGCCTTGTAGCTGTTCAGCTTCTCGGTCAGTTCGGCGCGGGCAAGCTTGAGGGCCTGGATCTTGCCGTTGATCTTGTCGATGGCGTCCTGGACGGCTTCGGCGCGCTTGGTGTCGAGGAACTGGGCGTTGGCGCCTCCCGCGCCGGGGTGGCCTTGTCGGCCTGGTAGGTGGTGACCAGCCCGGTGACAAGGTCCTGGACCTTCTCGAAGGCAGCCGGGGGCCTCATACCGTCGGAGCCTGAAGAAGTAGACCGGCTCCGACAGCTCACCTGTCGAGGCCAGCCGGCTCACGGGTGACCACGCACACCTTGTCGTAGCAGAGCGGGTCTCGGCTGCCGTCCTCGAAGACGAGCGCGTAGCCGGTCACCGGCGAGTTCGGCACTACTGCGGCGAGCCGCTTGAAGGAGAAGTTGTACGTGTGCGCGGGCTGGAGGACGCCTCGGGCCTCGTCCACTCCGCGCGGGTCGTCGCGCCAGTACGCACGGCAGACCAGCTTGCCAATCAGTTCCCTGCTACGGCAGTACACCTCGTCAGAGGTGCTGATGTACTCGTACGCCCAGCCCTCGGCCGCCGCCTTCGCCTCGATCTCCGCGTGCCGCCTACGCACACGGTCGTAATGCCGGTTGTCGCTGCACCGCCGGCAGCAGCTCTCCCCGTTCTCCGGGTCGGTGAAGACACCCGGCTCCTGGAAGGAGAACAGCTCGTCCGGCTTGTGTCCGCAGCCAAGTATCTGGTGGTGGTTGATGAGTTCCATGCCGCTCCTAGAACGTGACCCGATTGCGGAGCATCTGCAGACCGTCGTTCGGGTCGACCGTCGACATCTGGTGGCTGTTCAGCAGCGGGGTTCGAGTCGTCGTGCTGGACGTCGTGCCGACCGCGAACGCCTCGGGGTCGACGTTGCGTTCGCGCCGTACTCGGCGAACCGGTCCGCGCGGTCTTCCGCCTTCTCGTCCCGCTCGGCCTCCGCCTACGCGAAGCTGCGCCGCGTGGCGTTGTCGATGACCCGGCATACCTTCAGGCCGAGTTCCGAGCGCAGGGCGACGCCTTCCAGGGTGTGAAAGTCCGTCATGGGGTTCCGAACCCGTCCAGCTTCGTCACGGCGTACCCGGCGACCACGACCCCGTTACCCCGCTGCTCCCGTTGTGGGTGCAGGCGGGGCGGCTTTCGCCCCGGGGGAACTCGACGGCCGCACCGCACGAGCAGCACCCGCCCATCATGACCGGCGCGGTCGTCTCGGCCTTCGCGTCCTTGACGGGGTAAACGCGTCCGTCGGCGGACCGGTACAGCGTCCCCGCCTCGATCAGCGGCGCCACACGGGCAGCGGGCACCCTACGGCCCGCGTGCCCGAACCCGTCACCGCGCTGCCATAGCAGACCCGCCCCGGCCCACTCGATCACCTCGGCATCCGTGCCTGGCTCGGCGGTCTGTACGAACTCACGCGACGCCCACCGCTCCGGCGACTCCTGCGCCTCCGGCTCCTCATCGGCGGCGAGCACGGCGAGCGCGGCCCTGCCTGCGTCCATGGCGGCCTGAAGGTCGAGCTGGTACACCCCGTACCGCTCATTCACCGACGTGCACAGCTCGTGCCAGGTGTCGGCCGTGGCGTCGGTGAGGTTGGCGGGGATCGTCGACAGCGTGTCGGCCGCCTCGGTCGTGATCGGCTTCTCAACGCCGTTCACGTTGTACGTACGCGACACGCGCCGCTCATCGTCGTTCGAGCCCTCATCGAGGCGGACCGAGGTAGCGCCGGGCCGGTACCGGGTAATGACGTGCCCGATGTACGCGGCCGACAGCACCGCCGCCGCGTTCTCGTCCAGGCCCTCACGCCCCAACGCGTCGATCACGGCGAGTTCGTCATCAGTGGGCGTCGCGGCCTTCAGTGCCGCGCGCTCATCCTCGGCCTTGCGCAGCGCTGCCGCCTCCGCCTCCGCCTTGGCCTCCGCATCGGCAGCGGCCTGCGCGGCCTTGACCTCACCGGGCCAGGTGTCCCCGGCGGAAAGCCAACGATAGGGGCCGTCCTTCACGGCCGTGTGCTTGGTGTCCTTCTCCGGCTCGGTCACTGCGCCGATGCGCACGGCCTGAGACCACAGGCGGAACGCGGCCTCACCCTTATCGGTGAGACCGAACGCGCGCGCCGGGGGCGACGGCGTACACCTTCACGAACCCGGCCAGCCAAAGGCCCGGTACCCGCTGCTTGTTGATCTTCGCGGAAACGTCGGCCTTGTCGGGGGAGACGTCAAAGGCGGTGAACCCGTCGGCGGTCTCGCGCACCTTGCCCTCACACATCCATCCGAGGACGCGCCACTGGTCCCGGCTGAAGTTCAGCGACTGGGCGGCGTCGATGTCGTCGGGGGTCATGGTGTCGGCGTCCTGTGCGGCGTGCCGGTCCAGGTGGAGGCGGACGGCGTCGTCGGCCTCATCGCGGGAGGTGTACACGTACGCGGCGGAGACGTCGGCCACCGGGTCGCCGTACTTGTTGAGGGCCATGGAAACGGGGCCGTGCCGGTCGCACTCGGCTACCCACTTGGTCTCGCGGACGTCCAGCGCGACCGCCCGCGCGGGGGTCAGCGTGTTGTAGGCGTCGCCGGAGGCGGGGACGTCGGCGGCCTCGTCCGCGTCGCTGCCCTCGGCGCTCTCGCCGGCTGCCTCCTCGGGGGTAGCGACGGCATCGGCGGCCCGCTCGGAGTCGGCGGGGAGACCGGGAACGGGCTTGCCGTCGGCGTGCGCCCTGACAATGTCGCGGATGTCGTCGGTAGACGGCTCGTTGTTGATCACGGACGGGTGGGCGATGCGCTCACCGTCGGGGGAGACCACGATCCACGGCCACTCGCGGCCGTCCTCCTGCACGATCGTATACACCTGCCCGCGCGTGGTCGCGTGCCACAGAAGCCCCGTGATCCGCTTCACCGTGATTCGCCGCTTACCCGCCATGTCCGTGTGTCCATCCGTGTCGTTGTCGTGGTCCTGCTGTGTCCTGCTGTCGCTGTCGCCCGGAGGAAGGGCGGGGAAGTCCTCGATGCCCCGCGCTGCCAGTTCCCGGCACTCCCCGCACCGCCAGTCCAGCGGCCACACCCCCCGGCAGCACCGGCGCGGGGCGGTGCGCTCGGCCTCCCGTGCTGCCTCGCGGCGGGCCTCCCGGCGGTCCCGGATCCGCGCCCGCCGCATCAGGGCCTCGATGCGCTTGCGGGTCTTCTCGGCCTCGACGGCCGCCCGGGCCGCGCCCGGGCGGGGGGGGGGCCCGCGGGGGCGGGGCGCC
>CBFHCJ010000132.1:0-12226 GCA_965654005.1 uncultured Streptomyces sp.
GAAGGGCGCCCCGCGGCTCCCTGCCGGGCGCCCTTCGTTGTCGTAGGTGATGCCTACACGATCTGCTGGAGGAATGCCTGCCAGCTCTCGCGGGAGACGAAGAGGAGGGGGCCGTCCTGCTGCTTGCTGTCGCGGACGGCTCGGCCGCCGGGGGCGGTGTCGGCGACCTCGACGCAGGCGTTCTCCTGGCCCGAGTACGAGGACTTCCAGAAGGGGCTAACGACCTCGGTCACGATGTGTCTTCCTTCAAGCTCCGCAGTATGCCCCGGATGAGCTTCGCGCTCGCGTCCGGTGTCAACGCTGACGATCGTAGTAGGTCGAACGCATTGGCGTAAGCGGCAAGGTCCTCGGCCCCTTCGAGGACCGACGTGCCTCGCAGATTGTCCATGGCGACCGCTTCGACCGTCGGCTCCTCGTCGAAGCTGAAGGAGTAGAAGGCGGAGGAGTATCCCGCCAGTACGCCCGCGCTGACCGGCAACACCTGCACAGTGACGTTCTTGCGCTTCCCGACCTCAAGGATCGCGGACAGCTGTTCGCGGTGAATCTCGACGCTCACCAGCGGTTGCGCGAGGACCGCTTCCCAGAGGATCGCCGTGTATGAGGCGCCACCCTCTTCAATCTTCGCCTGCCTCCCCATACGGACCTTCACCAACTGGGCTGCCCGTTCCGGCTCCATGTAGTGCGGACCGTGGGCGATAACCGCTTCCGCATAGGCCGGAGTCTGCAGGAGACCCGGCACCATCACCGGCTGCCACTCGCGGATGTAAGTCGCGTCGTCCTCCAACGCGATGTGATCGACGTAGTCCGGCCGCAGGTGCTCCGCGTGTTCGAGCCACCAGCCCCTGTTCTTGGAGTGCTTGGCCAACTCCTCCAGTTTGGCACGCACTTCCGCGTCCTTGACGCCGTATGCGTCGAGCAGCAGTCGCACCTCGATGACGCGCGGTGTGGCATGCCCACTCTCCACGCGACTGATCCTGGCCTGACTTGACGCGATGACCTCGGCGGCTTGCGGCTGATCGAGCAAGGCGGACTGCCTGTACCGCCTGAGTGCCGCACCCAATCGCCTGCTGCGCACCGTCGGTCGTCCACCTGTAGGCATGGCCCCTCCCCTCTCTTGCGGCAACCATGCCACAGCCACCGTCAACCACGAGAGGCCGTCACACGATTGAGTGACATCTATGCATGCATTCATTGATTGGGGTTGCCTCGATATCGAATCCACGCCTAGCTTCTTGAAAGCGCCCAGCCGAGCGCATCCTTGACGCACGTCAGGAGGTACGGCACCCCGATGCCCGCAACCGAAACCTTCCGCATCCCCAAGCGCAGACAACACGTCTCAACCGCTCGCCAACGCATCCGCAAGGCCCTCGCGGACTGGGGAATCACCGACGAACTCACCGACAGCGTCACCCTGTTGGCGAACGAACTCGTCACCAACGCCGTGACCCACTGCCGGGTCTCGTACGCCGAGGTCAGGGTCACGCTCACGCACCTGGGCCCGGAACTGGTCCTGGAGGTCGCGGACCCCGACCGGGACCGACTCCCCCAGCTCCATGACTCCGGCCCCGACGAGGAGCACGGACGCGGACTGGCACTCGTGGCGGGGCTCGCCGACGCCTGGGGTCACCGGCAGGAGCCGTACGGGAAGTGCGTGTGGGCCCGGTTCACGCTCGTGGAGAGGCTGGAGAGGACTCATGTTCCGGCTGGTTCATGAGACCGTCGCCCGCCTGCTCACCCTGCCCCGCGTCAGCGGCCCTGTACCGAATGACTGGGACCTCGCCCAGGAGGCACGGACGCCGGACCCGTACGTGTGGCGGCTACCGAGCCCTGGCGACGCACGCTGGCGCCGCTGGGCCAAACGCTCCCGCGCGGCCGGCTACCACTTGCCCTTCCCGCACGACGAGGAGTGCTGGGGGGCATCCCTCCCTGCAGCGGCGCCTCTCTGGGCATCCTCCGACGACGTGGTGCGGCCGTACGTCCTCAGACCCTGATGCTCCGGCGGACGCGGGCGATCACCTGCTGGGCATCGGCGCCGAAGACGGCCGACTCCGCGAAGGTGTCCCAGACGCGGCGGTACAGAGCGATCGTTTCGGCGTCGTCCAGCCAGAGTTCGGCGTGCCAGTCCTCGACGGTGACCAGCCGGTCGTCCAGGATCCAGAACGCGTTCCCCGGCGGCAGACGCAGTGCGGCGTCGAAGGGCACTATCCCGAGGTGGACGGTGTCCATGCCCACCACGCCAAACAGGCGGTCCAGTTGAGCCACCAGCACCTCTGGCGGACACACCTGCGCGCGCAGCGCGGGCTCCCACATGAGCACCTTCAACTGCTTGTCCGGCCGGTACAGCCATTCCTGCCGTTTCATACGGGCCCGCACCGCGTCCTCAGCGTCTCGTGGGGAGCGTCGGAAATCCGCAAGGCGCTCGAAGAGGTTCCGGGCATAGTCAGGAGTCTGAAGCATGCCGTTGACGACACGGTTGTCCCACGCGTGCAAGGTTCGGGACTCGCCGATGAGGGTGTTCCACGTCTCCTGCACCGGGGCGTGACCCGCCGCCAGCTGGCGCCGCCAGGAGCGGATATGGCTTTCGAACCCCCTCAGACGGGCCCGTAGTTCAGCGAAGACAGCAGGCTGTCCCACAACTTCGGCCCATGCCCGGAGGTCGTCGTCCGTGGGCGTCTGCCTGCCGTTCTCCAGCTTGCTGACCTTCGACTGCGGCCATCCCAGCCGCAGGGCCAGTTCCGTACCGGTGAGCCGGCCATCCGGGCTTTCGACACGCAACTCCCTGAGCCTGCAGCCCAGTTCGGCGCGTGCCTTTTGATAGTCCGTGCTCACCGGTACCCGCTCTTGCTCCTACGCGTCGTTGTGCATCCCTGCCGTGAACTGCTGCCACGGCACGGCGTGATGCCAAGCAGCATCCCGCACCATGGAGCAACGCACCACCTCCGCGGGTTCGGTGATCAGATCCACATGCGTGAGCTGGTCGTCGTCATCGAACCGCAGGAGCGCGATGAGGCGGCTGTCGAACAGCCAGAAGTCCTCGGCGGGGAGCCGGAGTCGGTCCGCGTCGGCGCGCCACATGTTGCGGATGTCCTCACCAGTAGCGATGTTCCACCTGGCGCCGTCGAGGAGGTAACGCTGACCGGTGGTGGCGGGCTCGTCCACGATGCGCACCCGCTCGACACGCTTTCCCTGCGCGGTCTGCGCACGGATGGTGTCGCGGAACGCCTTGGCCGGCGAGCCCTCCGGCCAGTCCTCAACGACGCTCCCGGCCTCGATGAAACGCTCCCAGCGGTCGCTGGCCTCATCACTCGCGTATCGCCGACGGGTCTCCAAGCGCCAGGCGGTGTGCTCGAACTTGCTGAACAAGTTGCTGAACTCGTCCAGATCGATCGTCCGTACCTGCCTCGTCCGCTCCTTCGGGGTCCAGTCCACCAGCAGCTCACGCGGCACCACGACCGCGACCTCTCCTCCCGAGAGGTGCTGGAGCTGCGCCACGTCTTCAGCGTCGGCCAACGGAGGCCCATGCACGATGATCTCCCCACTGTCCAAGTCCTCATGCAGGGACGGGCATCCATCGATATCGCTCCCGGTCCCGTTGAACCGCAACCTGCGCGCCATATGCGACCACCCCCTGGGTGTTGATGATGTTCGTGCGCACAGCATGTCCGTACCTCTGAGTGAATGTCCATGCATTCAGAGTGACTGCATGCGAATAACGGAGAATATTCTGCTCTGTGCTTCCCTCCTGCCGCCTACGGTCATCCTCCGTAGCCACACCGACGCGGGGAGACTCGATGACAGCGATGGCCAGGCAGGAGCAGAAGCACTCGGTGCAGTTGCCCAGCGGCTTCGACGCATGGCTCTTGGACTGCGTACCGGCCGCAGGTTGTGACGTGTGTGCCGCGAACTGGCGGCAACTCCTCACCTGCAAGCAGTCCGGTGACGTCGCACAGGCCGCGCGCCATGCCACCGAGATCCGGGACCACAGCTCAGGCGTGCACGGAACGCCGTAGGCCGGGCGCCGACTCCCGTCTCTCTCGAACTCCCGCCCACCAAGGGCGGCGGCGGTCAGCCACGGCCGCGACAGCGAAGCAGGAAGGTGCACCGATGCCCAACGGAAACGACCTGTACGCGCTCGACCTCTCCGACGCCTCCTTCATCAAGGCGTGCGGCGGCAACACCCACCCGGACGGTGAGTCATGCGTGACCCTGGCCCGGATCGGCGACGACGCATGGGCGCTCGGTGACAGCAAGCGGCCGGACGCGCAGCCTCTCCGCTTCACCACGGAGGAACTGACCGTGGCCGGGATCGACCCGGCGCGGTTCGGCCTGCCCGTCTGAGCCGAGCCCTCCAGTCGGTCCTGGTGCGGCCTTGACCTGGCCAGGACCGGCTGACCTCACGAATGCCGACACCGAACGGGACGACCCGTGCACCACCACGGCTACCTGTGGACCGGCCCGAAGGCCCGCTTCGACCAGGAAGCGCTGCGCCGTCCGCCTCATCCCGAGCCGCCGCCCGCCGGAAGCAGGCCGGAGCTGACCAGGCGGTACCACGACGTCGCTGCCGAGTTTCCGACCTCCGACCTGCCGCCGCTGGAAACCGCGTACTGGCTCGTCAAGCCACGTGCACTGGTACGTGGCACGTGGCCGGACCCGAAGGCAGCGGCCGCATGGCTGGGTGACCGGCTGACCGAGTACGCGCCCCGGTTCGCGTCCGGCGCTCAGCGCGACGTCGGTCACCTGACCGACCTCGTCACCTCCGCCGCTGAACGACTCGCGTCAGGCGGTGACGTGTCGCTCGGCTTCTACCTCGAACGTCCCTCCTACCTTTCCTTGGCGCTGGTGACCTGTTCCCCGAGTCGTCGGAGCCGCGACCTCCGGTGCCCTCTGGGCCAGGGGTGAACCACGTCCTCCTGGGGTACGGGGCGCCCTTGGCGTACATCGGCGCGTGGGTCCAAGGGCCCGTCGGCGGCGCGGCAAAGCAGAGTGGTGACGGCTAACGCGGACCGCGGCGCAGCAGCCGCTTGAGGCCCAGGACGAGGGCCAGGCCGACGGCGAGGACCAGGGCGCCGACCTTGTAGTCGGCGTTCAGGGCCGAGCCGGCGCCGGTCCCGGCCTGTGCGCCGCCCTTCTGGGAGGGCGACTTGGAACCGCCGCTCTCGTTGTAGGGCACGCTCTCGGCCTGCACCGGGCTGTCGGTGCCCTCGCTCCCGTAGAGGAGCTTCGACCCGTCGACGGTGTACGTGACGGACTCGCCCTGCTGTTGCAGGGGCACCTCGAGCCGACCCTGCCGTTTGATCTTCCCGCCGTTCCATTCGTACGCGATGCCGCCGAAGTAGCCGCGTACGGCGAGCTGCCTGCCGTCGGGCGAGAAGGCGGCGTCGGTGGCCCACAGGTCGATGGTGGCGATGGGCTTGAAGACGTTCGTGCCGGTGGGGGACAGCTCGGCCGGGCCCTCGAAGAGGTGTCCGCCGTTCTCGTTCTTGTCGATGATGTAGACGCGCCCCGTCTTGGGGTGGACGACGAGGGACTCGGCGTTCCGGGGGCCGTCCGAGTACTTCACGACGTACTGGGTGGCCCGGATCGTCTGGTCCTTGAGCACCTTGGGCTCGGGCAGCTTGTAGATCCACACGTACGGCCACTTGCCGCCGAGGTTGTCGCCGATGTCACCGACGTAGATCTGGTTCCCCGGGCCGATGGAGATGGCCTCGGCGTCCCGGGGCCTGCCGACGCCGCTGTAGGTGACGGTGGCGACCGTCCTGCCGGTGCGGCTGTCCACGGCGTAGATGTACGGGCCGTCGCCGCTGTCGTTGTGGGTCCAGTAGATCCCCGGGTGGAGACGCGAGGCGGCGAGCCCGCTGGACTCGGTGATCCGGGGGTCCTTGATGGTGAAGCCACCGTCGTCGTCGGCGGACGCGGGCATGGCGAGCGTGCCCAGGAGAAACAGGAGACAGCTGAGAAGGACCCCCGAGGGGTACGCGAGCGGTCGACGCATGATCTCAAGGCTGCCATCCGAGGCTGTGGTTCAGGGTCCGCCGGGCCCGCCCGGCCGTTGCCGGACGGGCGTGTCGATCCTCACACCGTCCCGCCCCATACGTCCCCTCCGCGGACCGGGGCGATCGGCCATCATGAGCGGATGCTCAGGTTCATGCCCGTGGGCGACTCCATCACGATCGGCAGCGCGGGCGAACACACCTGGCGCTACCGGCTGTGGCAGCACCTGCGCGACACGTACGGCGGTCCGTTCACCCTGGTCGGCCCGCGCGAGACGCTGTACGACAAGGCGACGGACGCGCCGACGTCGTACGAGTACGCCGACCCGGAGTTCCCGCGCGCCCATCTCGCGGGCTGGGGCGAGGGCTGGCTGCACATGGCGCCCCTGATCGCCGGGGCCGTGCGCGAGTCGCGCGCTGACGTGCTGCTGGTCTCGCTGGGCCTGATCGACCTGGGCTTCTACACGAACGCGGAGCAGACGGCGGAGAACCTGCGGCGTTTCGTGACCGAGGCCCGGGCAGCCAAGTCGCACATCCGCATGGTCCTGCTCCCCGTGATCCCGAACATCCGGGCCCACACGGACGCCCCGTTCGCGAGCCAGGTCACACTCTTCAACGAACTCCTCGGGAAGGCGGTGGCAGACCTGGACGAGTCCCGCTCCCCGCTCCTGCCGGCCTCGCCGCCGCCATCGTTCGACATCCACGCCGACACGTACGACGGCACGCACCCGAACGCGAGCGGGGAGCACAAGATCGCGGGGGCGTTCGCGGAGGCGATGTATCAGGCGTGGGAGTGGGGACAAACGTACGCGGCTGGAACAAGTTGACCGAATACCGGCGTGCCTCGGTCACCGTGCGTATCGTTGTACCGCGCGGCTGCACCTGTCCGTGGGGCAGCCGGGGAGGAGCGCCACGATGACCGTCCTTGAAGACAGGATCGAGATGGCCGACGCCGACGCCGACACCAAGCGTTTGGACGAGTGGTTCGAGCGCCTTGAGCGGATGCCCGTCCCCGAAGGATTCAGGGTCGAGATCGTCGGGGGCAACGTTTTCATGACGCCGCAGCGGGACACGCATTGGCTGATCATCCGTGAGTTCCTCTGGGCCGTCGAGGACAGACTCGGGAGGAGGGTCAAGGTGTTCTCGGACGTCCGCATCGACTTCCCCGGCCACGAGAACGGCTTCTGCCCGGACATCGCCCTGCTCAAGGAATCGGCGAAGAAGGACGACACGGGCCACTGGCGTTACCAGGACATCGAGTTCGTCGCCGAGGTCATCTCGCAAGGTACCGCCGCCAACGACTACGGCCCGAAGAAGACCGCCTATGCGATCGCCGAAGTCCCCCTCTACGTCGTCGCCGACCCCTACCAGGGACGATGCTTCGTCTACACCGACCCCAAGGACGGCGACTACGAGAACAGGACGCCAGTGGACTTCGGCACCGACATCGACCTGACCGGCACAGTGGTCGACCTCGTCCTCAAAACCGACACCTTCCCCCGCGACTGACCCGGCCACCGCGACCCACTCCCTTGCCTGGAGCGCACTCCACGCCGTGGGCTAGGCACTCATGGCCAAGCAGGCACTTTGTCAGACCTGAGGGCGCGGTGACCGCCGCCCCGCTGGAGGAGCGGCGGCCTTGGGCACGGCGGCCCGGCTGATCACCAGGCGAATGCCTCCGGAGATGGCCCCGGACCAGGGAAGATCTCGTCGAGGGCCGACAGAAGTTCGTCCGACAGCTCCAGTTCGGCCGCTCGCAGCGCGGACTCAAGCTGTCCGGCGGTGCGTGGGCCGATGATCGGGCCGGTCACGCCGGGCCTGGTGAGCAACCAGGCCAGCGCGACCTCGCCGGGCTCCACTCCGTGCTTGTCGAGCAGGTCCTCGTACGCCTGGATCTGGGCGCGCGCGGTGGGGTTGGCGAGGGTGTCGGCGGCCCGGCCAGAGGCACGGCGCGCGCCCTCGACCTCCTTCCTGATCACCCCGCCCAGCAGCCCGCCGTGCAGCGGCGACCACGGAATGACGCCGAGCCCGTAGTCCTGCGCGGCCGGGATGACCTCCATCTCGGCGCGGCGCTCGAAGAGGTTGTAGAGGCACTGCTCGCTGACGAGGCCGTACGAGCCGCGCCGGGCGGCGACCTCGTTGGCCTGGGCGATCTTGTAGCCCGGGAAGTTGCTGGACCCTACGTACAGGATCTTCCCCTGCCGCACCAGCACGTCCATGGCCTGCCAGATCTCCTCGAAGGGAGTGCTGCGGTCGACGTGGTGGAACTGGTACAGATCGATGTAGTCGGTCCCCAGCCGCTTGAGGCTGGCCTCGACCGAACGCCGGATGTTAAGGGCGGAGAGCTTGTCGTGGTTGGGCCACGCCTCTCGGTCCGGTCCCATGTTCCCGTACACCTTGGTGGCGAGAACCACCCTGTCCCGGCGGCCACCGCCCTTCGCGAACCAGGAGCCGATGATTTTCTCGGTGCGGCCCTTGTTCTCGCCCCACCCGTAGACGTTGGCCGTGTCGAAGAAGTTCAGACCCGCGCCCAGCGCCGCGTCCATGATGGTGTGGCTGTCGGCATCGCCGGTCTGCGGACCGAAGTTCATGGTGCCGAGGACGAGTCGGCTGACCTTGAGTCCCGTGCGTCCGAGCTGCGTGTACTCCATGAGGCACCAGCCAACGCCTTCGAGCGCCCTCAAGGCAAGGCCACCGCCTTGGCCCCACCGCTGCCCCTCGGAGGCCGGGCAAGGCCCGGGCCAGGCGTTTCGGCGCCGGATTCGAACAGCAGCCACTGATCGCCCGGACGCACGGGGCGGCCCAGCAGGCGGGTGGACCAGCGGCCTGATCCCCTGCGGACCTGTGGCGCCTCGGTCAAAAGGCTGATCGAAATGCGTATTTGGTCCGTGAGGCTGGCCGTTAGGACGATGCGAAAAGAAATTCGTGGGCCGATGGTTGAATCCCCCCACGTAGGAGAGCACATCATGCAGCGCACGTTCCGCAACGGCGTTGCCACGACGGTGGCTGGTGTCGGCATCGACGCGACGTGCTCACTCGGCTTCGGGGCGGTCCCGCCGTCGGCCGCCCCGCCCCGTGACGCCCTGCAGTCCACGCTTCTGAGCGGGCGCGTCCTGCCCGAGGTGCCCCCGCACGTGCGGGGCGTCATCTCCTCCCCCCCGGCCCCACTCACCGTGGCGCACCTGAGGGGGTGGGGGCCGGTTTTCGGGTGGAGGCGGCGTTCCGCCGGTACAGACCAACGGGACGGAGGACTGGCATGGCGCGACCACGCAAGCACCCGGTGACCAACAACGCCCTGGCGGTGTTGCTGAGGGAGACCGGGTGGAGTATGTGTACGGCCGCGAAGATGATCAATGAGACAGCGGAAAGGAATGGCCGGCGTTTACGCTATCGCGCACCGTCGGTCAATCACTGGCTGACCGGTATGCGACCGAGCCCGGAAGCCATTCCGGTCATCGTCGAGACGTTCGCCGACGCGCTCAACCGGCCCGACCTCACGGCAGAGGACATGGGGTGGCCGAGCATCGTTGTCGAGTCGCAGGTCAATCCATGGGTGGGAGACCTGTTCGGCTGGCTGTCCGCCATCAGCCGTCGTGATCTCCTCGATCCGCGCGGCTCCCACTCCGCCGGGGTGTACTCCACCGCCTACCTGTCCCCTCAGCGGCTTCCCCGGTGCCGAAGATCGCCCGAACCGGCACAACTGACCAGGTACGACCTCCGGGAAGACGTCGCACGCCTCCGTGAGGGAACCGAGGTGCTGATGGGAGCTCACTCGGCGTTCGGCGGGGGCTACGCCCACACGCTGGGAAGCTCTTTCCTGGCCAACCAGATCCTACCGGTACTGCGCGCCTCGACCGACGCCAGTCGCCCGGACGTTCTCAGGACGGCCTTCGGCATCACGTGTCTGCTCGGGGCGATGTGCGAGGACACCGGCTCGAGAGCACGAGCCCAGCAGTACTACATTCTGGGTCTTCGGCTCGCCGCCGAGGCCGCCGACCCTGTCGCCCTGGGCTTCGTGTGCACCCAACTGGCCGCGCAAGCGGCCATCGCCGGGCGCGCCCGCGCCGCGTGGGACTTGCTGAGCGCCGCCGATGCCATGTACGAACCACCCCGTTACCACATCTGCTCGGGGCGGGCCATCGCTCAGGCGTACCTGGGCAAGGCGGAGGAGGCCTACGCCGATCTTGCGGAAGCCCAACGTGCTTTGGAGTGCGGAGACTTGACGTCGCTGCCCCGCTGGCTCGTCGCCCTGCCGCACACCACTCTCGAACAGGCGACCGAACTCGTCCTGATGGCCCTCGGAGACCTACGGGGCGCCACGTCCCACCTCACTGCGGCGCTGGCGGTCCGCCGGCCGGATGATCGCCTCGGCCGGGCGCTGACCGGGATTCAGCTCGCGCGCGTGCAGGTAGCCGCGGGAGATGTGGACGACGCCGCGCGGACCGTGGAGCTCGTGGCGGGCGACATGGCCGTGACGTCGGCTCGGCTCGCGGCGGAAGTGACGGCCCTGCGTGAAGCATGGCCGACCGTCGTCCCGGTTCCGCCATCCACCCTCACGACGCCCTGGCCGGCGCATAAGCGGGCCCTCATCAGTCCTGCCGGAGCCGAAGCGGCCCGGATAGGAGAAGACGTGCAGGGCCGTCCCGCTGCGACCGGGCTGCTGCCGTCAGGGCGAGGGCTGTGAAGCCTGCTGCGGGGATCGGTACCGCGAGTCGGTACAGGTGACCTGGCCCCGCGGTCAGGAGCCGGGCGCGGCAACGACCCGGTCACCGGGCGGTGATCAACGCGCCTGCAGTAGCTCGGCGGGGTACGGCCGCGGCGGGTGTCCCCGACCGCGGCCGTACATCGGGCGGTGCGGCGCCCGATACCCTCTCGGCCGGAAAAGCGGCCCGCCGGCCGTTGCGGCCGAGAAGGCGTCCGGTCAGCGGGACGGGACCGTGGGGCGCAGCGATACGTTTGCCGTCGGTACATAGCCGCGCCGGGAATCCGCAACGGAAATCCTGCGATCGACCGGTGAACGCTGGGCGCGCATTTGCACGTACATTTCACCGATGGCCCTTTTCAATTCAAAGACTTCGGCAGAGAGTTGGCGCTCACGCTCAGTGCTCTGCCGGTCACCGCCGTCGAGACCCTTGATTCCCGAATCAATGAACTGACGGCGCCAGTTGCTGACCGCCTGCCCCGAGACCCCTGCATCGCGGGCTGCTTCTGTGATGGAGATCTCATGGGACAGGACCCTGAGTACGAGCTGTGCCTTCGCTTGGGGAGAGATAGCCGGAGGACGTGCCATGTTCCCTCTTTTCCTTGGCTCTGCTTCCAGCGTCCGAACCACCCGGCCGGCCGACGGTGAGCCTGATGCTCGCCGTCGGAGCGGTACGGCCGGCTCGGACGGCCGAACGGCAGCCCCTCTGACATCGAAACGATGGCGTATGAAACAAGCCACCGTGGGGGGTAGCAAAAGCTAACCATGAATTCCTCTTTAGGGTCAACTATTAAAAGAGTCAATAATTCGCCAATCGCCTTTACTGAGCCATTGGACGATGGTCTTCCCTTTTACAATTCAACAGTGCCCTACATAAGCAACGGGCCCTCACTCACGACGCCCGTGGATTGTTTGTGATGTGCGATATATAGGTCAATCAGGGTGTTTAACGGGAATCGGGCGAGCAGATCGAGCACCGTCCGAACGACGACATAGCGGTCAGCCGGCCAGGCGCAGGCCGCCGTCGCCGGCGCCGCAGCGGCCACGGCCGACAGCTGCGATCAGCATGACGGGGGTTGGCAACTGCTCAGCGCGGAGTTTGCATAAGGGTGGTTTAGCTCGGTCGTGTGATGGTCGTCACGGGCTCGCGGTGTGCTGGGCGGGCCGGGACAGCGTGGCTGTGCGATCTGGGACGCCGGGTGCGGCGCCTGGGGGCGCCCCCAGCGGTAGCCGGGGGAGTGCGGGGCTCCTGCTACACCAAAGAGATGGTTCAGGGCCTCCCCGTGGGCCTCCCCGTGGGCCTCCCCGTCGCCTCTGGCCGCATCCACATGGCCAGATCGTGAGACGTGGACACCAGCGGCCTCCGGCCGCGGGCCGCCCGTCCGGCTCCGGACCACGGACAGGATCCGTGTCGCCGCCCGGGACGCGAAAGCGGACGACCTGGGGGGCACCTCCCAGCGGTAGCTGGGGAGCGCCCGCAACCGTTCGGGGCGTGCCAGTGCGCGGACTCACTCCCGCTCACTGCTCAGGAACG
>CBFHCJ010000133.1:0-12218 GCA_965654005.1 uncultured Streptomyces sp.
GGGCCCGGCGGTCGTGACCAGCCACCCGGGGCTCTGGTGCGGCACCGTGTGCAGGGCCGGCCGATGCGTCACCTCCTGCGGCGGCCTCGGCTCGAACCGCACCGGAAGCTCCACCAGGTGCCGCGACGCGATGGACGCCGTCCAGCGCAGCTCGTCCTCCTCGCAGTCGAGCCGGATGTCCGGCAGCCGCGTCAGCAGCGCGTCGATGCCGACGTCGGCGATGGCACGGCCGATGTCCTGGCCCGGGCACTCGTGCGGGCCGCCACCGAAGGCGAGGTGGGATCGGTTGCCCTGCATGTTCGCGGCCAGGTCGGGCCGTACGCGCGGGTCGACGTTGCCGGGCGCGATACCCAGGAGCAGACCGTCGCCCTTGCGGATGCGCCGGCCGCCCAGCTCCGTGTCCTGCTTGGCGAAGTAGCCGAGCACCGTGCTGAAGGGCGGCTCGTCCCACAGGGACTGCTCGACCGCCTCGGGCACCGTCATCTGTCCGCCGTTGAGCTGGGCCCGGAAGCGCGGATCGGTGAGTACCACGCGCAGCACGTTGGCGATCAGGTTGGCCGTGGCCTCGTAGGCGGCGATCAGGACCAGCCGCAGGTGCTCCCGCACCTCGTCGTCGGTGAGCCCCGCCGGGTGGTTGACGAGGTGGCTGGTGAAGTCGTCCTCGGGCTGGGCCCGGCGACGGGCGGTGAGCCGGTCCAGGGCGTCCACGATGTACTGGTTGCTGGCGATCGCGGTCTCGGTGCCCTTGAGCATGTCGCGGGCGGCGTGCACGATCCGGTCGTTGTACTCGTCGCCCATGCCGAGGACCTCGCACATCACCGCCATCGGGAGGTGATCGGCGAACTGGCTGATCAGGTCGGCGTGGCCCTCCTCGCAGAACCGGTTGACGAGGGTCTGTGTGGCGCGGTTGATGTACCGGCGCAGGCCCCGGTAGTCGATGGTCGAGATGGCGCCGGTGACCGCGCCGCGCAGCCGCAGGTGCTCGTCGCCCTCGGCGTAGGAGCAGATGGGCTGCCAGGCGAAGTGGGGCGTCAGCGGGTGGTCGGGCTTGACCTCGCCGGACAGCAGCGGGGCCCAGATCCGGCTGTCCCGCGAGAAGTGGGCCGGGGAGCGGACCATGTGCAGGTTCTCGCTGTGGCCGAGCACCACCCAGATCGGCACGTCCTGGTGGAGCAGCGCGGGGGCCACGGCGCCGTGTTCGGCGCGGAGTCTCTCGTACAGGGCTCCCAGGTCCTCCGCCTCGGGACCGTACAGCCGTTGCGCTCCGCCGGGGCCGCGGCCGTGGGCCGGGCAGCCGGGCGGCGGGACGGGGGTGGAATCGTCCGTACCGGTGAGGTCCCTGCCGGTCAGGGAGTGGGATTCAGGCGTCACGATGGTCGCTCCGAAACTTCAGGTCGATCCGGTGTCCGGGGGGATGGGGACAGGACAAGAGAGAACGAAACGGGGGGACAGATGCGCGGAACGTGGGGACGGCGGGGCGGGGCACGGGGACGGATACGGCGGTGCGGGCGCGGGTCAGACGGGGGCGCGGGTCATCGCCAGGGAGTGCAGGAAGTGCATCAGCGTCATCAGGACGTCGCGGCTGGAGGCGCGGCGCCGTGCGTCACACTCCATGATCGGGATCTCCTTGGGCAGGTCGAGTGCCGCGCGAAGATCGTCCACGGGGTAACGGGGCGCGTCGGGGAAGGAGTTGACGGCGACCACGAAGGGCACGCCGCGCTCCTCCAGTCGGCCGATGACGTCGAAGCTGACCTCGAGGCGGCGGGTGTCGAGCAGGACGACCGCCCCGAGGGCCCCCTCGAACAGGCCGTTCCACAGGAACCAGAAGCGTTCCTGGCCCGGGGTGCCGAACAGATACAGCACCAGTTGCTCGGTGATGCTGATGCGGCCGAAGTCCATGGCCACGGTGGTGGCCGTCTTGCTCTCGGAGCCGTAGTCGTCGTCGACTCCGATGCCCGCCTGCGTCATGGTCTCCTCGGTCGTCAGCGGCCTGATCTCGCTGACGGAACCGACCATGGTCGTCTTGCCGACCCCGAAGCCGCCCACGATCACGATCTTGACCGCGGCCTGCGTCGTGTGCGGCAGGTGGTCCTCGGTGCGTGGGCCCGGGATGGTGTCAGAGCTTTTGAAGTCCATGCATCACCGCTTCGAGGAGGGAACGGTCGGGCGTCGCCTGCCGGACGATCGGCGCACGCGCCTGGACCAGTTCGGCCGCCAGCAGGTCGGTGAGCAGGACGGTCACCACACTGAACGGCAGACTGAGGTAGGCCGAGATCTCGGCCACGGACAGGGGGGCCCGGCAGAGCCGGAGCAGCGCCGACTGCTCGGGCGTCGCGGTGCGCGGTGGGTCGGCGCCGGCCACGATCAGGGTGACGAGGTCGATGGGGGCACGCTCGCCCCCGCCGGTCGCACCGGTGAGGATGTACAACCGCTCGGGGTTCTTCTCCTCGCCCTCCTTGGCGCCGCCTTCTGTGACGGGTTCCGGCGGGGGCTCTTCCTCGAGGTAGCGCCGACGGCGTCGCGGAGGAGTCATACGGTCTGCCCGTTGCGCCGCGGCGGACTGGTCAGATGGTCGCCGATGCGGAGGACGAGATCGCGCATGCGATTGCTCATCAGGCCCGCCTCCGCGACGGTGTCGGCGAGCACCGCGAGGTAGGCGTTGGGGCCGGCCGCCATCATGTAGAAGTAGCCGCCGTCGATCTCGATGATGACCATGCGCATATGTCCGTCGCTGCGCGGAATCTCGGCCGCGACCGCTCCGGCCAGGCTCTGCAGTCCCGCGCAGGCCGCGGCCACGCGGTCGGCGGCGTCCGGGTCACCGCCGTAGCGCGCGATGCGCAGACCGTCGGCGGAGAGCACCACGACCTGGTGGACGCCCGGCACTCCGTCGGCGAGCTCCTTGAGCAACCAGTCGAAGTTGCCTCGCTGCTGGATCACTTGAGGTCCCCCTCGTCGTCGGCCTGGGCGGGGGCCGGCTCGTCGTTGTCGGTGAATGCGTACGGATCGTCGGCCGGGGGCCCCAAGGAGAAGGCGTTCGGGTCCGGATCGGCCTTGAGTCCCTCCATGAACGCCTCGACCCAGAGGCCGGGAGGGGGCTCCTCCTTCTTCGGTTCGGGCTCGGGCACCCAGGGAGAGTGGGTCGCGGCCTCGACGGCCTTGGCGGCCGCCTCCGCGGCGGCGGCCTCCGCGAGCCGCTGGCTCAGCGGGATCTTGACCCGGCTGCGGCGCTGCGGCAGGCCGCCCGCCGTCCACTCGGTGACCACGGGGACGTCGTCCTCCATGGAGAGCTGCGCCGGGATCCGGGGCCCGGTGGTGGGACGGCGCTTCTTCATGCTGCGCTCAGGGCCCTCGACCCCGTCGTTGTCCAGGGTCGGCACGGAGGTGGCGCCGATGCCGTGGGCGAACCCGGGGGCGGGGTCGGTGGTCAGCATGTCGTTCGGGATGACCAGGATGGCGCGGACACCGCCGTACGCGGACTGTCGCAGGGAGACATGCATGTTGAACATCGTCGACAGTCGGCCGACGACGGCGAGGCCGAGGCGCGGGGCCCCGCCGAGCTCCTGGACGTCCATGCCGGCCTGGGCCTCGGCGAGCATCCTCTCGACCTTGGTGCGGCCCTCCTCGCTGAGGCTGACACCGCCGTCCTCGATCTCGACGGCGATACCGGTCTGCACCTCGGTGGCGGTGACGTGCACCTTGGTCTGGGGCGGCGAGTAGCGCGTGGCGTTGTCCAGGAGTTCGGCCACGGCGTGGAGGATCGGCTCGACCGAGACGCCCTTGATGTTGACCTTGGCGATGGATTGCAGCTCGATACGGCGGTACTCCAGGATGCGGCACATGGCGCCGCGCAGCACGCTGTACAGCGGCACGGGCAGGGGCCACCGGCGGCCGGGACGGCCGCCGCCGATGATGGCGATGGAGTCGGCGAGGCGGCCGATCAGCGCGGTGCCGTGGTCGATGCGCAGCAGGTCGTCGAAGACCTCGGGGTTGCGGCCGTGGTCCTCCTCCATCTCCCTCAGTTCCTTGGCCTGCTGGTGGACGATCGCCTGGACGCGGCGTGCGATGTTGACGAAGGAGCGCTGCGAGGAGTCGCGCATCGCGATCTCGCGGTCGACCATCTGCAGCACGGAACGCAGCAACTGGCGCTGCGGCTGGGAGATTCCACGGAGTCCGGGATCCGCGTCGATCATCGTGCGGATCACCTCGGACGGGGTGACTCCGCCGCGCAGCCGGTCGAGTGTGCTGGGAAGGATCTGCGTGCGGAAGTACTCGAGCTCACTGCCCTGGCAGGCGAGGCGCTCTTCCAGGTAGGCGGTCCGCTGCGCGAAGTCGGCGCGCAGGGCACGCGCGGTACGTCCGCGCTGTGCCGCCGTACCCGCGACGGCGGTCACCAGGACGGTCGCGATGGCTCCGCACCAACCGACGGCGGTCCGGGCCGGTTCCGGCACCAGGGCGACGGCCGCCCCCGTCACCGCGGCCATCAGTATCGCGGGCAGCAACAGCTCACGTGCGTAGGGAAGTTCACGGCTACCGGGAGGCGATTGAACACTCACCATGTATGCCCTCTGAGACGAATCGGCTGGTTCGGGGTGCTTGCGGAAGAAAAGGGGAGGTAGGTACCGGATGAGCCGGGGACGCAACCGGACCTTCGGGATTCTCGGGAACAGGCGCACGAATTCACCTCAACTCGGTGCGCCGCGAGCGAGCTTAGTCCGACCGGATCATCGCCGTGTCATATTCAGCAAGCACCTGAAATGCCCCGTGCGGCAGGAGTACGCTCATCTCTTTTAAACTCCGCGCATCCGTTCGAACGCAAGGAGTCATGATGAACGGGCATACGAATACACCCGCCCGTCAGGGTGAATTCGCTTCTGCAGTACGAGGGTTACGGCGACCGAGGGCGCGTCGGACTCCGGCGACGCGCGGCTCCGCGTCCGCCGTGGCCTGGGCGTTGCGAGCCCGGCGCCCTGACGGACGCCGGGGACATCACGGGGTACGGAGGCCGCCGGGCCTGTCTGAACCGGTGAGTGGTGCAGCACCCCTGAAAGGGGCGCGCGGCCGTAACGAAGTGTGGTTCCGCCCTGCGGGCGCGGGCAACCACACGAAACCCGCAACCCGCCTGACGGCCGTCACCCCACGGACGAGTAGGCCACAACCCCCCGCAGCAACTGATCAACCGCCTTGCGCGCAACCTTCGCCACGGTCGAGCCCTCCGCAGGAGAAGCCGCCGAGATCTGACCGAGGACGTCGATGACCTGCTTGCACCAGCGCACGAAGTCACCGGCCGGCATCTCGGCCTCGCGCAGGACCTCGTCGAGGCCCTTGCCACTGGCCCACATGTACGCGGCCCAGGCGAAGCCCAGGTCCGGCTCGCGCTGGCCGACGCCCTCGGTCTGGGTGATCCGGAACTCCTCCTCCAGAGCGTCGAGCCGGCCCCAGATGCGCACCATCTCACCAAGCGCGGCCTTGGCCTTGCCCGAGGGCAGCTTGGGCGCCATCGCGTCGTCGCCGACCCGGGCCTCGTACACCAACGCCGATACACACGCGGCCAGTTCGGCCGGAGTGAGTCCCTCCCAGACACGCTCACGCAGGCACTCACTGGCCAGCAGGTCCAGTTCGCCGTACAGCCGCGCAAGGCGCTTGCCGTGTTCCGTCACCTCGTCACCGCGCAGGTAGTCCAGCTCGGTGAGCAGCGCGACGATACGGTCGAAGGTACGGGCGATCGTGTTCGTACGGCCCTCGATACGGCGCTCCAGCTGCGAGGTGTCGCGCATCAGCCGGTGGTAGCGCTCGGCCCAACGGGCGTGGTCCTCACGGTCGTTGCACCCGTGGCACGGGTGGGCGCGCAGGGCCGAGCGCAGCCGGGCGATCTCCCGGTCCTCGGCGGCCTGGGACCGCTTCTTGCGGTGCCGCTCCGACGGGATGTGCCCGGCCTTGGTGCGCAGCGCGGACGCGAGGTCGCGACGGGACTGCGGAGAGCGCGGATTGAACGACTTCGGGATGCGCATCCGCTCCAGCGGCTCGACGGGCACCGGGAAGTCGATGGACGCCAGCCGCTTGACCTGCCGCTCGGCGGTCAGGACCAGGGGGCGCGGGCCGTCTTGGTACTCGAAGCCGCGGTGGCCGTTGGAGCGGCCTGCCGGCAGACCGGGGTCCAGCACCAGGGCCAGCCCCGCGTACTTGCCGGTCGGGACGTGGATGACGTCACCGGGCTTGAGCCTCTCCAGGGCGACAGCGGCCTCGGCGCGGCGCTGCGCCGTACCCTGCCGGGCCAACTCCGTCTCACGGTCCTTGAGTTCGCGCCGCAGCCGGGCGTACTCCTCGAAGTCGCCGAGGTGGCAGGTCATCGCCTCCTGGTAGCCCGCGAGGCCCTCTTCGTTGCGCTGCACCTGCCGGGAGATCCCGACTACCGACTTGTCGGCCTGGAACTGCGCGAAGGACGTCTCCAGCAGCTCGCGCGAGCGGTGCCGGCCGAACTGCTCCACCAGGTTGACGGCCATGTTGTACGACGGCTTGAAGCTGGAGCGCAACGGATAGGTGCGCGTGCCCGCCAGGCCCGCGAGGTGCTCGGGGCTCATGCCGCGCTGCCACAGCACCACCGCGTGACCCTCGACGTCGATGCCGCGGCGGCCGGCGCGGCCGGTCAGCTGCGTGTACTCGCCGGGGGTGATGTCGGCGTGCTGCTCGCCGTTCCACTTGACGAGTTTCTCCAGCACCACCGAGCGCGCGGGCATGTTGATGCCGAGCGCGAGGGTCTCGGTCGCGAACACGGCCTTCACCAGACCGCGGACGAACAGCTCCTCGACGACCTCCTTGAACGTCGGCAACATGCCCGCGTGGTGGGCAGCGATGCCGCGCTCCAGGCCCTCCAGCCACTCGTAGTAGCCGAGGACGTGCAGGTCCTCGGGCGGGATGGAGGCCGTGCGCTCCTCGACCAGGGCCCGCACCTTCTCCCGCGCCTCTTCGTCGTTGAGCCTGAGCCCGGCGTACAGGCACTGCTGGACGGCGGCCTCGCAGGCGGCCCGGCTGAAGATGAACGTGATCGCGGGCAGCAGGCCCTCGGCGTCGAGCCGCTCGATGACCTCGGGCCTCCCGGGCGTCCACACCCGGGATCGCTGTCGGCGCTCCCGCTCTCGGTCGGCCTCGCGCATGGCGCGGCCTCGTCTGCGGTCCTGGTACGACGGGCGGGTCGCCTCCATGCGGGCCAGGCGCGTCAGGTCGGGGTTGACGGCCTTCCTATGGCCCTCGCCCTCCTCGAACAGGTCGTACATCCGACGACCGGCCAGCACATGCTGGAACAGAGGCACGGGCCGGTGCTCGGCGACGATCACCTCGGTGTCGCCGCGGACGGTGTCGAGCCAGTCGCCGAACTCCTCGGCGTTCGACACCGTCGCCGACAGGGACACCAGCGTCACCGACTCGGGCAGGTGGATGATCACTTCCTCCCATACGGCGCCACGGAAGCGGTCGGAGAGGTAGTGCACCTCGTCCATGACCACGTACCCGAGGCCGAGGAGGGTCTGGGAGCCCGCGTACAGCATGTTCCGCAGGACCTCGGTGGTCATCACGACCACCGGGGCGTCGGAGTTGACGCTGTTGTCACCGGTGAGGAGGCCGACCTTCGCCGTGCCGTAGCGGCGGCACAGGTCGGAGTACTTCTGGTTGGACAGCGCCTTGATGGGTGTCGTGTAGAAGCACTTCTTGCCCTGCTGGAGTGCGAGGTGGACGGCGAACTCGCCCACGATCGTCTTGCCTGAGCCGGTGGGGGCGGCCACCAGCACGCCCTTCCCCGCCTCGAGCGCCTGGCAGGCCTCGATCTGGAAGGGGTCGAGGCCGAAGTCGTACATCTCGCGGAAAGAGGCGAGCGCGGTGGCCTGCTCGGCAGCGCGTCTGCGTGCTGCCGCGTACCGCTCGGCCGGGGAGAGGTCCTCTGTCATCGTGCTTTCGAGCGTACCGGCAGCCACTGACAACAGGACGATCATTATCCGGATCGGAATCGCGGACCAGGGTGCGCACGGCAACGGCCCCACCGGCGTATTCGGTGGGGCTCGTCGATGTCGTCAGTACGGCACGCGAGGTGTCCGTCCGCTCACGTGACGTCGTCGTAGCCGTTGACCCGGTCCGTGTCCGACCGCCCCGACAGCGACCGGGGCGCCGACACCGCCTCGACCTCGCCGATGTCCTCCGGCGTCAGGTCCAGCTCGGACGCCTCGTCGGGGCTGAGCCGGTCCGCGGCCCGGGCCCTGCGCCGGTCGTTGAACATCGAGAATGCCACCGCGACGAAGTACAGCACCCAGATCGGGGCGGCCAGGGCCAGCATGGTCACCGCATCGGTGCTGGGCGTGGCAACGGCCGCGAAGGCCGTGATGCCGATGATCATGCTGCGCCACCAGCCGAGCATGCGTCGGCCGGACAGGATGCCGGTGAGGTTGAGCATGACGAGCAACAGCGGCATCTCGAAGGAGAGACCGAAGACCACCACCATGCGCGTGACCAGGTTGAGCAGGTCGTCCAGCGGCAGCAGGTTGTCGACACCGGAGGGTAGGAAATCCCTCATCACCCTCGCGGTGGTGGGCAGCACGTTGTAGGCGAGGTAACCGCCGCCGAGGAAGAGTGGGAACCCGAAACCGACGAACGCGTAGGCGTACTTCTTCTCGTGCCGGTGCAGGCCCGGCGCGATGAACGCCCACAGCTGGTAGAGCCAGACCGGTGCCGCCAACACGACGCCGGCCATCAGCGAGACCTGCAGCGCCAGGGTGAACGGCGTCAGCAGACCGTTGATCGTGATATGCGCGCAGTTGACGTTCTGCGGCGACTTCGTCAGTTCATCGAAGGACTGCGAGCATCCCACCGAGTCCAGTACCGGCTTGGTGATGATGTTGACGATGTCCTTGTAGAAGAAGGCGGCCACGATCGCGATGACGACGATCGCCAGCACACCCTTCGCGAGCCGATTGCGCAGCTCACGCAGGTGATCCGCGAGCGGCATCCGCCCCTCGGGATCCCTCTCCTTGTTGCGGGCGGACTTGAGCAACCCACATCCTCATCTCGTGCAGCGGACCGGAGGCGTCCGGTCCTCGCGTCAGCGCTGGGTGGTCGTGTCCGTCGGCTCGTTGACCGGCCGGGAGCTGGACACGTCGCCGGGAGCGGCCTGGATCGTGCGCTGAGCGGGAGTCTGCTCTTCCCTCGGCTGGGCAGCCGGGGTCGAGGTCTTGCCCTCGTCCTTCATCGCCTTGGCCTCGCTCTTGAGGATGCGCGCGGACTTGCCGAGCGAACGGGCCATGTCCGGAAGCTTCTTGGAGCCGAACACAAGGACGATCACGAGAATCAGCAGCACCAGGTGCCACGGCTCAAGTGCGTTGCGGAACATAAGTCTTCACCTTCTCACTGAGGCGGGGCGCCGGGGCGTGTCCGACTGGTCGGACAAGTGTCTGACCATCGTGCTGGCAGCGATCGTAACGCCCCGGGGTGAACGGTGGACAATCCCTGTGCGTACGCCCGCTCTGCGGACCGTGCCTCGTTCTCCGGGCCGCGACCAGCAGCGTACCTGTCCCCCATGGGATGTAGACAGGGCAAAGTGACACATTGCGCGTCCACGCGGCGGCCCATGTCGGATCCGCAGAGCACGCCCGTTCCCTCAGGCGGCTCACATCCCGTCCACGGCCCTCGCCGCGCCCACGGCCGCTCGCTCCAGGTCCTCCGCGGCACGGTTGATACGGCGTGCGGAATCCGAGACCTGCCGTCCCAGACGCTGCGCCTCCAGGAACACCCGGACGGCGAGCACGCCCAGAACGGCGAGCCCCAAAAACCCGAGGGCGATCGCGAGCATCGGCCAGAACATGACGCCGAGCCTAGAGGGTCGAGTGCAGCCGCAGGGTCCGCACCCCGCCGCCGGTGAGCAGCTCGACGATGCGCTCCCCCGCCGGCTTGCGGACCGACGCGCCGCACTCGGGGCATGTGAAGGAGTAGAACGTCGTCTTGCTGGTGGCACCGATCGCCAGCAACAGCGCGCTCGCGCCCAGCTCGAAACGGGACCGGCAGTCCGGGCAGCCGGCCCTGAACACCACGTCGGCCACCCGCCGCATGCCGGCGAACGCCGTCCGCACCGACATCTCCGCAGCCCCCGGCACCTGCGCGCCACCGGCCGCCGCACCCGGCTGCTCCGGCGCACCGGACATCGTCGACGTGCTCACAGCCCCTGCTCCCGCCTGTCGTACAGCCCGTCCTGAACCGAATCCGGGGTGTCGTACGCCGCCAGCGCCTCGCGGGCCGCCCGGCGGGCGCTGTCCGCGAGGTCCTGCGGCGACACGATCCGGCCGTCACGCCCGAGCCGCAACGCCAGCCGTCGCAGCGACGCCGGATCCGGGGTACGCAAAGTGATACGCAGCCCGCCGTCCGGCAGCTCATCGGCGCTGTCGTGCGGGTAGTACTCGGCGACCCAGCGTCCGCCCGGGCCGACCTCGACGACCACCTCCGGGTCCTCGGCGGCGGGCTGCACGAGTCCCTCGGACAGGTCGCGCACCTCGACCTCCGGCGGCGCCGACGGCTCGTCCAGGATCTTGATCTCGGCGACACGGTCGAGCCGGAAGGTACGGCGCGCCTCCGAGCGGCGGCACCACGCCTCCACATACGTGTGCCCGACACTGACCAGACGGATCGGGTCGATCTCGCGCTCGGTGACCTCGTCACGGGCCGGCGAGTAGTAGCGGATCCACAGGCGGCGGCGCTCCGAGATGGCCCGGTCGACGTCCGCGAAGACACCGCCCTCCGACTCGAAGGTCACCGAAAGGCGCGAGCTCGCACCCGCCGCCTCACCCGCGGCGGTCTCCACCTTCGCGGTGGCCCGCAGCAGCGCCTGCCGGTCGCTCTCCCGCAGCCCCGGCAGGGTGGCGACGGCCCGCGCGGCCACCAGCAGCGCGGTCGCCTCGTCCGCCGCGAGCCGTAGGGGCTCGGCGGCTTCCGCGCCCAGGGCGGCCGGGTTGTGCCACCAGATGCGCTCGCCGTCGGTGTCGATGTCCAGCAGGTCGCCGCCGCGGAAGCTGGTGCCGCACATGGGCAGCACATCGAGGTCCGAGACCAGCTCCTCCTCGCTGATCCCGAAGGCCCGGGCCACGTCCTCGACGCGCGCGCCGGGGCGCTCCCGTAGATACGTCACCAGGGACAGCATCCGCCGGGTCTGGTCGATGGCGTTCGCGGGCCTGGCCGGTTTGCCTGCCACTGTCCTACATCTCCCCCTCAGCCCTTGGCCACGGCACGCAGTCGGTCCACCACATCGGCCCGCAGCTCCGCGGGCTCCAGGACCACCACGTCCGGCCCGAACTCGACCAGCCAGGCGTCGAGGCCGTGCCCGTACGGAATCTCCAACTCGTCCCAGCCGTCACCGAGTTCCCGTACCACCGTCGCCTTCGCCCGAAGGGGGTATCCCGCGCCCGTACGCAGCCGGATCCGCGCCGAGCGGTCGGCGGTCTCCCCCGCCCAGCTCGCCACGGTCTCCCGGACGGTGACCACGTCGGGCACCTCGGCGGTGAACCTGCCGCCACGCGAGCGCACCTTGCCGGTGATCCGGGACAGCCTGAACACACGCTCCGCACCCCGGTCGCGGTCCCAGCCGGCCAGATACCAGTGGCCGCGCCAGCACTCCAGCGCCCAGGGCTCGATATGCCGCGGCTCGGGTCGGGCGGCGGTGGCCTTGCGGTAATCGAAGACGACGGGACGGCGGTCGCGGCAGGCCAGCATCAGCGGCTCGAAGGCGGCCTCGTGCACGGGGATGCGAGGCTCCAGGGCACCATGGGCCCCGTACGGGTCCACGTCCTCGGGCAGGCCCGCGGCGCGCAGCTTCTGCAGCGCACCGCTCGCGGCACCGGCGAGCCGGGCCTGCTGCCACACCTTGGCGGCGAGGCCGAGCGCGGCGGCCTCCTCGGCGTCGAGGGTGATGGGCGGAAGACGGTTGCTGTCACGACGGGCGAGATAGCCGACCTCGCCGTCCAGGTTCTCCACGGTCTCGATGACCAGGCCCAGCTCGCGCAGATCGTCCTTGTCGCGCTCGAACATGCGGTTGAAGGAGTCGTCGCTTCCCGTTGCGGCCTTCTCCGGCCCGAAGGCCTCGACGTAAGCCTCGATGGACCCGCGCAGCTCGCGCTTGCTGAGCGGCCGCCGCGTCCCGAGCAGACACAGCGCCAGGTTCATCAGCCGCTCGGCCTTGGCAATGGCCATCGACG
>CBFHCJ010000134.1:0-12172 GCA_965654005.1 uncultured Streptomyces sp.
CGGTCCATGCCGGCGATGCCGATCGCGGAGAGCAGCGCGCCGATCGTGGTCGGGATGAGGCACACCAGCAGCGCCACCAGCACGACCATCGTCAGGTGCGTGCCCGCGTAGTTCGCGAAGGGCGGCAGCGTGGCGCACGCCAGCAGGAACACGATGGTGAGCGAGGCCAGCAGGATGTTGAGGGCGATCTCGTTCGGCGTCTTCTGCCGGGCCGCACCCTCGACCAGGTTGATCATCCGGTCGATGAAGGTCTCGCCCGGCTTCGTCGTGATCTTGATGACGATGCGGTCGGACAGCACCTTCGTACCGCCGGTGACCGCGGACCGGTCGCCGCCGGACTCGCGGATGACGGGGGCCGACTCGCCGGTGATCGCCGACTCGTCCACGGACGCGACGCCTTCGACGACGTCGCCGTCCCCGGGGATGATGTCGCCGGCCTCGCACACGACCAGATCGCCGATGCGTAGCTCGGTGCCGGGCACCTGCTCCTCGCCCTTGTGGTCCGGGAGAAGGCGACGGGCCACCGTGTCGGTCTTGGCCTTGCGCAGGGTGTCGGCCTGGGCCTTGCCGCGGCCCTCGGCGACCGCCTCGGCGAGGTTGGCGAAGACGACCGTCAGCCACAGCCAGGCGCTGATCGCCCAGCCGAACCAGTCGCCCGGGTCCTTGAAGGAGAAGACGGTCGTCAGGACGGACCCGATCCACACCACGAACATCACGGGCGACTTGACCAGCACCCGTGGGTCGAGCTTGCGGAAGGCGTCCGGCAGCGACTTGACCAGCTGCTTGGGGTCGAAGAGGCCCGCGCCGACACGTCCCTCGGCGGGCTTGTGCCCGGTGGGTACGTCGCTGTGCGGCGCCCGGGTCGGGGGGGCTGTGGACATCGGGTCCTCTTGCTTTGTTACGTCGGTTGTCATGACGCCAGTCCCTCGGCCAGCGGACCCAGCGCGAGGGCCGGGAAGTAGGTCAGACCGGTGATGATCAGGATCGCGCCCACCAGCAGGCCGGTGAACAGCGGCTTCTCGGTGCGCAGGGTGCCCGCGGTGACCGGCACCGGCTTCTGCTCGGCCAGCGAACCGGCCAGAGCGAGCACGAACACCATCGGCAGGAAGCGGCCCAGCAGCATCGCGAGCCCGGTCATGGTGTTGAACCAGTCGTTGTTCGCGTTGAGGCCCGCGAAGGCCGAGCCGTTGTTGTTCGCGGCGGACGTGAAGGCGTACAGCACCTCGGAGAAGCCGTGCGCACCCGTGTTGAGCATCGAGTGCGGCGGCGTCGGCAGGGACATGGAGGCCGCCGCGAAGACGAGGACCAGCGCCGGGGTGATCAGGATGTAGACGGCGGCCAGCTTGATCTCGCGGGTGCTGATCTTCTTGCCCAGGTACTCGGGCGTACGGCCGACCATCAGACCGGCGATGAACACCGCGATGACCGCCATGATCAGCATGCCGTAGAGGCCGGAGCCGGTACCACCGGGCGCGATCTCGCCCAGCATCATGCTCAGCATGGCGATGCCGCCGCCGAGGCCGGTGAAGGAGGAGTGGAAGGAGTCCACCGCGCCGGTCGAGGTGAGCGTGGTCGACACCGCGAAGATCGACGAGGAGCCGACACCGAAGCGGGTCTCCTTGCCCTCCATCGCACCCCCGGCGAGCTGCAGTGCCGGGCCGTGGTGGGCGAACTCGGTCCACATCATCAGGACGACGAAGCCGAGCCAGATGGTCGCCATGGTGGCGAGGATCGCGTAGCCCTGCTTCACACTGCCGACCATCACACCGAAGGTGCGAGTCAGCGAGAACGGGATGACGAGCAGCAGGAAGATCTCGAAAAGGTTCGTGAACGGCGTGGGGTTCTCGAACGGGTGGGCGCTGTTGGCATTGAAGTAGCCGCCGCCGTTCGTGCCGAACTCCTTGATGGCCTCCTGGGAGGCGACCGCGCCGCCATTCCACTGCTGCGAGCCGCCCATGAACTGCCCGACCTCGTGGATGCCGGAGAAGTTCTGGATCACGCCGCACGCGACCAGCACGATCGCCGCGATCGCGGCGCCCGGCACGAGGATGCGGATCGTGCCGCGCACCAGGTCCGCCCAGAAGTTGCCCAGCTCACCGGTGCGCATGGGGAGGGCGAAGCCGCGCACGAACGCCACGGCGACGGCGATGCCGACGGCCGCGGAGACGAAGTTCTGCACGGCCAGACCGGCGGTCTGCACGACATGGCCCATGGCCTGCTCGCCGTAGTAGGACTGCCAGTTGGTGTTGGTCACGAAGGACACGGCCGTGTTGAACGCCTGCGCCGGGTCGATCGAGGTGAAGCCGAGCGAGCCGGGCAGCACACCCTGGAGCCGCTGCAGCAGGTACAGGAAGAGGACCCCGACGGTGGAGAAGGCGAGGACACCGCGCAGGTAGGCGGGCCAGCGCATCTCCGTGTCGGGGTTGGCACCGATGCCCTTGTAGATCCACTTCTCGACGCGCCAGTGCTTGTCGGAGGAGTAGACCTTGGCCATGTATTCGCCAAGCGGGATGTAGGCGAGCGCCAGCGCACCTATGAGAGCGAGCAACTGGAGGAAGCCGGCAAGTACGGGACCCATGTCTGCTCTCAGAACCTCTCCGGGAAGATCAGGGCGAGGACGAGATAGCCCAGCAGGGCGACGGCCACGACCAGGCCGACGACGTTCTCGGCGGTCACAGCTTCGTCACCCCCTTGGCGACGAGGGCCACCAGCGCGAACACCGCGAGTGTGGTGACGACGAAGGCCAGATCGGCCATCGCGAGCTCCTGGGATGAGGTTCGGGGGGAAGGATTGGACGGTTAGAGGAAAGCGCCTCTCTGGCCGGATCCGGTCACCCGTTGACGGCTCCCTTACGGCCGCCCCCACACCTTTGACGGGCCTCTTACGGCCCCTGACCCGTACCGGTGAGTAGGCGGGCGGCAGCTGCGGAGGCGTCACTCACAGCAACCGGAAGCACAGCTGGCAGATCACCGCATCGGTCTCCTGCCGCACGGCGTGCGGCACGACGGCACCGCGCTGGCTCTGCAGCAGCCGCTGCCACAGCCGCTCCGGCTCCGCCTCCGGGATCGAGTGTTCACGGTGCGGGGCCTCGGGGATGCGGCCGAGGCCCAGGCGCTCGTCGATCCGGTCGTAGGCGCGGTGTACGGCGACGAAAGCCGCGACCAGCAGCGGCAGCATAACGACGACCAGCCTGGCACCCCCCTCGACCTTGCTCGCGGTGACGACGACCGTGGAAACGCCGGTGAGCAGCGCGCCGAAGCTGTTGAGCAGCGCCTTGCCACGCCAGCCCGGCCCGCGTCCGAGACGCCAGTGCCGGACCATGCCGCCCTGGGCGATCGTGAAGCCCACGAAGACGCCGATGGCGAACAGCGGCACGAGGGTGTTGGTGTCGCCCCCGGAGAAGACCAGCAGGGCTGCGGAGACGGCGGGGCCAGGAGCAATTGTCGAAAGCTGTGGATCAGTAGCTGTTGCCAGACGGGCTGGATCGTGGAGTTGTCCTCACCGTCGTCCATTGACGCACCGCGAGCTGCCGCCCTGGTCCGCCGCGGCGAGTTCCCCTGCCGTGCGCTGCGCATCGGCCGTAGCACCCGCGTCGTCACCGCCTCCCTGCTCCGCGTACTCGAAAGCGGAGAGCCGGAGTAGTCCGAGCAACGAGACGACGGTGCGAACGTTTCCCGTGGTAATGCCGTCCGGCGTGAAGTACTGGACGGTGCTGGACGAGGAGTTGGCTGTGGTACCGGCGGCGGATGCCTTCTTGAGGTATGTGCGGCTGGGTCGGGATGATACGCAGTTGACGACCAAGTCGTACGCGGGATGGGTGGCGTTGTACTTGCGCTGGTGCGCGAGGACAGGTCGGGACTGGCGTACGGCTGCGGCCGACTTCGGGCTGTTCATCACGTGGCTGCGGCATGCGCCGTCCGTCGCCAGCGGGGCGGACGCCGAGCTGATCACCGGGCAGAAGAAGCGGGTCCGGGAACTCTTCCCCGACACCCCGCCGGCCGAGCTTAAGCTGCTGCCCTCCGCGGTGAAGAACCCCCACGGCCGCAAGGCGATCAGCGACGGCGGACTACCGGTCGACACCGCGAACGGGTCAACAGTCTGCCGCCGCCGCTGCTGGTGGCCGACGGCACCGAGTTCGACAAGAACGGTGCTCCGGCGACCCCCTCGATCCGGGGGACGCCACCGCCACGCAGGCGCTGGATGAACAGCTCCCGCCCCATGGGCACCAGCTCGTCCTGGTACGGCCGGCGGATGACGCTGAGGAGGCTTGGCGCGGGCATGTCGCGGACGGTGACCTCATACATGGCGGACTTCTCTCCGTGAAGGTCTGGAACGTCACTCAGTTCCCCCATCAGCAGCGTCAACTTCCCCGCCCAAGCGTTCGAGTCTGAGGTGCTGACCACGCCCGCACTCGCCCCGCCTCCGGACGGGTTTTCGGTCCTGCAGCGCGGTCGCGAGCGTACTCCCCCGGGTACGCCCCGCCGATCGGAGGAGCGGTGCCCACCCGATCAGTCACCATCTGCGCGCCCCGCCGTCCCGGCTCCCCGTGCCGGCCGGGGGCGGCGGAGATGCTGACCACCCCCGGGGAACAACCGTTCCTCAGGGCGAACAGACATCGGAGGCGACCATGACTCAACTGACTCTCGTCAACCACAAGGTCAAGCACAAATCAACCATCCCGGCGAACTTCGGCGACGAGATCGAGCTCTTCGTACGGGAATACAAGAAGGCCACCGGATCCGGCGGCACCCCCAAGCCGGTTCTCATGCTCCACGGCAGGAGCGTTCCGGCCCTCCCCGGCTTCGACCTCGTGCTCCCTCCGCACGGCAGCTCCCCGAACCCGGACACCAGCTACAGCTGGGCGCAGGCCCTGGCGGGCCAGGGCTACGACGTGTTCATCATGGACCTCCAGGGTTCCGGACTCTCCCCCCGACCGAAGATGGACGACCCGTGCAACGCCAACCCGGCCCAGCGGGGCCTCCTGGAGACCAATCCCGGCACGAAAACCTGCGCCCCGACCGCGCCCTACCCGCACCAACTGGGCAACTCCCAGAGCGAATGGGACGAGCTGGGCACCGTGGTGAAGTTCATCAGGGCGCGGTGCAACAACGAGAAGGTCTCCTTCATCGGCTGGTCCGCGGCCGCGTTCGTCATGGGTCCCTACACACTGCAGAATCCCGAGGACGTGGCGAGAATGTTCCTTCTCGCACCCATCTTTCCCCCGGCCGGCCGATGGTCGACGCACCCCGAGGCGCCCTTCGCTCCGCCTCCCGGCACGGGCCTGCCCAGGCAGCCCGAGTCCAAGCCGCCCGCGGTCTTCGGCTTCCCGATGAACCTGACCAGCAAGGCGGGCCTGCAAGCCACCATCAGTGACAACGAGCTGGCCGACCACGTGTGGCAGGCCATCATGGACTGCGACAGCATCGGCCAGAAATGGGGCGGCACAACCGCAGGGGCACCCGAAGGCATCATGCGGTGGCGCAACTCCTACTGGTGGGGCTGGAACACGAGCACCGTGCCCTACGGGTCCACGCTCGGCACCGCCGTGCCGGTGTGCATCGTCTACGGAGACCAGGACAAAACGGCCAACACGCCGAAGGAGCTGGGGCCGGTGCTCCACTTCTCCGTGCCGGACCTCTACAAGGCGATTCCGGGCGCCGACAAGCTGATGATCCGTGTCGAGGGCTGGGACCACAATCCGGTCTGGGAACGCCGGGCCAACCAGATCCTGCAGCAGATGTCCTTGAAGTGGCTCGATGACAAGAAGGTGTACGGCGTCGAGAGCGGAAGCTGGGTGATGGACGCGGACGGCGTGGTGACGGATCTGGAGTGAGACGCCGCGCCGCGGGTGACACGCGGACGGGCCGGGGCCGGTCGACCGAGACCCGGCGGAGCACGGCCGACTCTGTGTAAGGCGTGATCATGCCGGCACCCGCTTCTCACTCGGCCTCGACCCACGGGACGGAGGGTTGGCTCCTCGGCGTCAGCAGGAACACGATCTACAAACAACATGCCCGAATCGAGGGCCGGCCGAATCGCGCTCGCCGACTCATCCGCGGAGTACTTCCCCGGCACACCGCCCCCACTGCTTGATCCACGGATCTGCTCAAGCCAGAAGCCACTCCGTTGCCTTCTCGACGAGAACTACTGGGGCCCTGGAGAAACGAACACAGCCAGGTACATGAGGTTCGAACATCCGGCCGGGGAAGTTGACGCTGCCGATGGGGAAATACGTGACCGTCGACAGGCGGTCAACGAGGTAGCCGACCAGTTCCCGCTGGGCGGCGTGCATCCGAGCTGCGCGGTGAACAGCGACAGGCCGAGTGCGGCCACCACGATCCCGGAGACGACCAACAGCCGCGGGGACACCTTGTCGATCCGCCGCGTGGCGATCTGCATGGAGATGCCGACGGCGAACGCCAGCGGGGCGCCCAGCAGGCCCGAATCGGTGGAGCTCAGCCCCCGCACCGTCTGGTAGTACATCGGCGTCAGCAGCATCGAGCCGAAGTAGCCGCAGGGGAACAGCACCATCGTGGCGAGCCCTGCGGCAAAGGTGCGGTCGCGGAACAGGCTTGGCTGCAGTAGCGGGTAACGGGCGGTCAGACCGCGGCCGATGAATCCGGCGGCCAGCAGCAGTCCGGCAACGGCGGGCAGAAGTGCTGCGGGTACGGTGAAGTCGCCGCGCTCGCCGCCGGTGGACAGCCCGTAGATCAGCAGGGCCAGGCCCGGCGACAGCATCAGCAGTCCCGGCACGTCCAGCCGGCGCGGCTCCTGTGGCTCGTCGCGCCGCAGCAGCCGCGCCGCCAGCACCAGCGCCGCCGCGCCGACGGTGGCGAGAGCGAGTGTGTAGCCGGTGGCGATCCACTGGACGGTGGCGACCGGCGCGTCGAACGCCACCGCCAGCGGATGCAGGGCGACATTGACGATGGTCACATCCAGTGCGGACATGATCGAGCCGAGGATGACGACGGTGAGAATGCCGCCCAGCCCGGGGGTGGTTCCAGCGGTCCGGGCGGTGCCGGTGAGGGCGGTGGTCGCGGCGCTCACCGTCCCGTCACTTCCCGTACGGGTGCTCGGCGCGGGCGGTGCGCAGCGCGCGGCCCCACCACACCAGCTGATCGACCATGCCCTTGGCGGCGCCCTCGCACACCGCCGTGTCGAGCGGTTGCGGGCCGATGAGCGGACGGCCCGCGAGCGCTATGACGTGCTCGCGGGCCGCGGGGCTGTGGCAGACGAAGCGCTGCGAGACCAGGATCCGGTGACCGTCGCCGACACCGAGGACACCCTTGTCGAACAGCTTGTGGTGCAGCGAGCACAGGCACAGCCCGTTGTCGACGTCGTCGGGGCCGCCGAACGCCCACCACCGCACGTGCGCGGCCTCCAGCCCGACCGGTACCGCGCCGATCCGGCCGTCGTAACCACAGAAGGCACACCGTACTCGTAAGCCGTCAGCACCAGCTCCCGCATCCGCCGGTCCCGCTGCCGGCGCGCCGCCGTCAACTGTCCGGTCTCCGCCGGCTCCAGATCCAGACCGACCGCCTCGCACAGATCGGCGTGGAGCGAGGGCGGAAAGTGCAGGTCGAGCAGCAACCGGGCGAATTTGCCGAGCAGTTCCGGTTCGCGTCGTAGTGCTGCTCTCAGATCCGGCGCGAGCCGCCCGGTGGCACCCGTGTCCCGGAGATCCCGCACCCCGCTCCCGGGGCTGCCGGGCCCGCGATCGGTGCGTACCTCCCATACGCCGTCGCTGACCAGGTGGTGGAAGGGGTAGGCGGGCGTCGTCTTGTCCGGCGGGCCGTACTCGGTGAGCAGCCGTTGCAGGTCCTGCTCCACCGCGGTGTACCGCAGGCCGCACTCCGTGTCCTCCTGGAACCGGCCGAGGGCGTACAGGAGCAGCAGCGGCTTGTGCGGGGCACGGGTCCCGTTCCTGGTCCACTGCCTCAGCTTCGCGGCACGCCCCAGCCAGTCCATGGCCGGTGATCATACTGACGCCCGGCCTTCACGGTCATCGGCGCTGCTCGGACGGCCGTTGCTCGGTGTGCGAGGCGGTCATGTCGAGCAGCAGCATGGCGTCGTGGTCGGGGGTGCCGGGCTCGGCGGTGTAGACGCCCATGCGGTGGCCGGGGGACCGCGCCGCCGGCGTCGAGTACGGGGAAGGCGCTGATCGGGCGGCCGTGCAGCACGGCCGCGCCGGGACCCGCGTGGACGGAGGCGACGTACTCGCCGTGCGTGACGCCGCCCGGATGGCGCTGGAACAGGCCCGTACCGAGCACCGGCCCAGGCTGCTGGAGACGGTCAGCTACCGGCTGCGCGGCCACTCCGTCGTCGCCCCGGCCCGCTACCGCACGCCGAGGACGCGGCCCAGCTACGGGAGGGCGTCCACATCGCCGTCGATCTCAACAACCGTCCAGCCGTTCACCACGTCGTAGCTGACGGTCATGCGCTCTTTGCGGATGATGTTCGTTCGCATCATCATCCTCACGTCCCTGGGCGCAGGATCCGCCAGCATGCGCCACATGCGGGGAGGTGCGCTGCTCCGCACCCGCCGTCGACGATCAGAATCCGCCGCTCGCCGTCATTGCGGCCCTCGCGTATTCGTCACCGCTTCTTGGTCAGCCACTCGGCCAGGACAGCGGCCTGGCTGTGGTCCACGTCCTTGGTGGCGGTCAACAGCATGACCCTGTCGTGCTCTGCCAGATCACGCAGATGCCCGGCCGCCTCGCGGTGCCCGGCATCGCGCAGTTCCGCCAGGTAGCGGCGACGGAACTCCGGGAAGCGGCTGGGCTCGTGGCTGTACCACTTGCGCAGTTCGCTCGACGGGGCGACATCACGCAGCCACTCGTCCAGGTGCGCGTCCTCCTTGCGCATGCCCCGCGGCCAGACCCGGTCGACGAGCACCCGCTTGCCGTCCTTGGGCGAGGTCTCCTCATAGACTCGGCGATAGGTGATCTGTTCGGCCATGACGGCACCCTTCAGATCGATCGGCCGCTCCCCGCCCGGGACCGGTGGACAGCGGTGACGTCACCTGTGGGAGCGGATGCGTTCGGCTCACCCAATTTTAGTCGCCGAGAGGGCGGGCCCATGTGCGCCGGCCAAAGACCCGCGGCCGACCCCACGCCCTCAGCTCGCAGCAGAGGAGAACGGTGTGCCCGACCCCGGCCCTGCCACCCCGAAGGCGCAGCACTTCCCGGCTGCGACCGCACCACGGATGCGTGACGTGAGCAGGCTGAACGCCGCCGTGAGCACCTGCCGGGCCTGCCCTCGCCTGGTGGCCTGGCGGGAGGGGGTCGCCCTGGTCAAGCGCCGGGCATACAGGGAGTGGGAGTACTGGGCGAGGCCCGTGCCCGGATTCGGCCCGCCGGACGCGGCGCTGGCGATCGTCGGTCTGGCGCCGGCCGCGCACGGCGGCAACCGCACCGGGCGGATCTTCACCGGCGACCCGTCCGGCGACGTGCTGTACGCCGCCCTGTACGACCTCGGCCTGGCCTCCCGGACGACCGCCACCCACCGTGGGGACGGCATGGAACTGTACGGGGTGCGGATCACGGTGCCGGTGCACTGCGCGCCGCCCGGCAACCGGCCCACCACCACCGAGCGCGACACCTGCCGCCCGTGGCTCGCCCGCGAACTGGAACTCTTGCGATCTACGCTGCGGGCCATCATGGTGCTCGGCGGCTTCGCCTGGCAGGCACTGCTGCCCGTGCTCACAAGCGCAGGCCGGCAGCTGCCCCGCCCGGCCTTCGGCCACGGCGCCGAAGCCCTCCTCACCGACGCAGGCGGTGAACGGCGGATGCACCTGATCGGCGGATACCACTCCAGCCAACGCAACATGTCCACCCGGACCCTGACCCCCGCCATGCTCCGCGACGTGCTGCACCGGGGCGCTGCGATCGCCGGGCTGCCACGGGAGCCGCAGCACCCGCAGGCCCCCTCCCCTCCCTGAGCCAAGACGCCGCGGTAAGGAGCCGCATGCCAACCGACCGGAGTCTCCCTCCCTTGCAGCCCCGTATCCGGTGGCATCTTCGTGCCGCTTTGGCGACGGTGAGAGCCGGGGCCCGGGCCGCCGTGCCGCGCCCCAGGACGCGGGTCAGGCGGCGTGACGCTTGTGGGTGCCGATCCGGTGCACGTTCTGCACCTCGAGTTCGTCGAGTTCCTGCGTGGGGGTGAGGCGGATGCCGATGTGGTAGTCCTGAACCAGCATCCAGCCGAGGAAGCCGGCGGCGACGGTGCACAGGACGCCGACCGAAGTGAGGGCGAGGCCGAGGGTGGTCCCGGTGGCCGGGCCGTTCCAGTGGGTGACGTACGTCCCCAGGCTGATGGCGAACAGCACGAGCGCGGTCACGTTGAGGCCGGCATGGGCCAGACCGACGGTTTTGGCCGCCGAGCCGCGCGGGATCCCGAAGGCCCAGTCGACGAACCCAGGGAGTGCGGCGAGCAGCGCGCTGCCGACGCCCACGACGTTCAGCGCGATCGCCAGGTTGAGCCAGAACTGGTCGCCGGTGGCCGCGTACACGGCGAAACCCACCAGGGTTCCGGTGTAGGAGGCGACCGGAAAGCCGACCAGCATGGGGTGGATGGGGTGACCGGCGACCGTGGCTTTGCTGTACATGAAGCCTCCCGAGTGCGCCCCGTTGATAATTCGATCGCTCTTCTCAGGGTCTCTCCGCCGGTGGGATCCGCAACCCGCCCCGACGCGGTGACGGACGCCGGCAGGCCAGGTACGCCGCGCGGCGCGTCAGGAACCCTTGAGGCGGCGGCTCAACTCATCGAGGTAGTGGTCACCGTAGGCGGCCGCGACATCGTCGAGGTCGACCATCGACGGAAGATCAATGACCGGCTGCCGTTCGGCGAGGTAGAGGGCGGTTTCCTCGATGACCCGCTGCTCGTCGGCCTCCGCCGCGCCGACCTGATCGACAACGACCGGACTCGCTCGGAACCGGGACTCGATCACATCACCGCTGTACCGGGTGCGCACCAGATAGTCGTGATCCCCCATCGGCTCGATCTGGAATTGCTCGGACATGACCACCGACTACCCGTGATGCCGTCGAGTGTCACGGCGTGGCTCGCCATGAGGGCTTTGGTGTGTCCCGGATGCCGCAGGCGGCTTCGGCGTGTTCCGGACGAGCTCAGGAAGCGCTTGCCCGCGGCCGTGTTTGACCAGTGCCAGTACGGCTGCGCTCCGGTGAGCGGGCCTGAAGGGCCGCGCGGTCTACTTGGGCTGCCTCTCTTCAACGAGGCGGCACTTGGTGGTCGCTGTGGCTGGCCTCGGGGTGGCGGCTGGGCAGTCGGTAGCGCAGGAACAGATAGGACGCGCGCTGCCGGGCGCTGATCAGGTTGGCTGTCTCGTGCCAGGTCGGGAGGAGTTCGAGCCCGGCGATCAGCCCGTGGCGGGTGGTCTCTGCGCGGCCGGCGAGCACGGGCGAGAGGGTCAGGAACAGCTCATTCAGGATGCCGTCGCCGACGAGCTGGCCGACCATGCGCGGGCCTGCCTCGGAGAGGATCGTGGTGTGTCCCCGGGCGTGGAGGGTGTCGAGCACTTGCGGGATGCGCAGTGCCGTCCTGTCGCCGAGGGGGAGGATGGTGCAGGTCGGCGGGAGGTGTCCGGCGAGGCGGCTGGCGCCTTGGGTGGTGGTGGCGATGAGCGCGCCCGCCTGCAGGGCGGGGTGCTCGGCCGGCAGGAGGCCGCTCGCGGTGATGACGACCAGTTCCGGCTTGGCGGTACGGCGTCGCTGCCGGCGGAGGAGGGCGAAGTCTGCTGCTGTGGCCGGGTAGACGTGCTCGGGTGTCCACAGGTGGCGGGGTGAGGCTCGTAGCGTGCCCGCTCCGATGAGGACGGCGTCGGCGCAGGCCCGCAGCAGCGCCATGACGAACCGGTCGGCGGGTTCGCGTCCGCTGATTGTGGAACCGGATGACGGGTATTCCGGGCCGAGGGCCACCACTCCGTCGAGCGAGGCGACGAAGTTGGCGTACAGGCACGGTTCGGGGAAGCCGAGGTCGCCTCCGTACAGTGCGGCGAGCGCTGGAGGCAGGCTCCAGCGGGTCGCCTCGGGGTCCTCGTACAGTCGCACCAGCGGCTCGGCGTGGGGCACGGGAGCCGTGGGGGCGGTGTCAGGTCCAGCCACGGCCGGTGTTCCTGGGGCCGCACAGGTCGAAGAACTCCATTCTCAGCTGG
>CBFHCJ010000135.1:0-12133 GCA_965654005.1 uncultured Streptomyces sp.
GCCGCGGTCCCCCGTCCCGGATGATCGATGATCGACGCCAGCGCCTCGGTGTGCGCCACGAGATCTCCCGGCAGCACGGCGATCGCCGTCGCACCGGCCCGTGCCGCCTTGGCGACACTGCGCAGATCCTCGGCCACGTCCCGGGCGGACTCGGGCACTTGCCCCCGCGGCGCGGGTGGCCACGCCGGCGCCGGCTCCGCCGACCACCGTGTCCTGGGCGCCGGCGCCGCGCTGCCATAGCTCGCGGACCCCGCTGAGGACGACGACGCGGTAGTCCAAACCCAGGCCGAACTGGATCATGTTGTGTTCCACGTGAAACAACGCCGTGGGACAGAAAGACCCTCGAGTCTTCTGCCCCACGGCGCTGTTGAAATCTGGTTCGGTATCAGGGATGGGCTCAGCGGCGGTCGTCGTCGTCCGTGGAGTCCTCGGCCTGCTGCGCCTGCACCTCGGGGTCCAGCGCGCTCGGCCCACTGCCGTCCACCGACGCGAGGCGGTCGCTCTGCGGGACATCGGGGGCGGCAGGCGGCTCGACCAGCCAGTCGGGGTTGGCCTGCTTGTCCCACCACTTCCAGGCGGCGAAGGCGCCGCCGACCAGGGCGCCCAGCACGGCCAGCCCCTTCGCGACACGGCCCGCCCTGGCCCTCCGCTCCTGCCGGCGCACCAGCTTCTGGATCTTTCGCGGCGAGACCTGACCGCGCACCACGGCCAGTGCCGCGGCACCACGCGCCGTGGCCTCCTCCCGCACCGGACCGGCCACGGCCACCGCGTGCTCGATCTTCGGACGGGAGTAGTCGGCGGCCTGGCGAGCGGCCTTGCGGGTGTAGGCGGCGGCTTCCAGTGCGGCCTGGTCCACCTTCGGCGGTACATGCGTACGGGCCTGTACCAGGCGCGGGGCGAGATGGGCGTCGTACTGGACGCGGGCCTGTTCCGCGGCCTGCGACACCTTGGGCGCGAGACGGACGCGCGCCTCGTGTGCGTAGTGCGCTGCCTTGTCCTTGGCCGTGTCGGCGTAGGGCGCCACCACTTCCGCGGCATGCAGCACGCTGTCCTTCGCCGAACCGGTCGCGGCGCGCACGCTGTCGATGCGGGTCACGGGTTCCTCCTCCTCGGTGGCGTACTGTATTTCGACTTTCCAGCCTTTTACGGATCATGCCTCTCGAAGAGCTCTTGGGCATGCGAGGTCGGGCATCCGGGTCATACGGGCCCGGAGGGGAACGAATCCGACAATGCCACGGATCGCCGTGCCGCGCTCCTGTGACGGGTCGACTCGACCGGGTACAGCCCGCCCAGAGCCCCGTCCCAGAGTCCCCGCCCAGACCCCCCGGACAGAACTCCGCCCAGACCCCCGCCCAGACCCCCGCCCAGCCCCCGGACAGGTGTCGGCGCGTCCCAGCCGACGCCCGCGTCACCCTGATGCACCCGGGGAACATCCATGGATGTGTCGCCCAGAGGTGGTGGCCGGGCGACGCACGGCGCGGACCGTGCGAGGATCGGGTAGTCACAGAGGACAACGGAAGGCAGATCGTGGCCGAGCAGCTTTACGCCACCCTGAAGACCAACCACGGCGACATCGTCGTCCGGCTTTTCCCGGACCACGCCCCCAAGACGGTCAAGAACTTCGTCGAGCTCGCCAACGGCGAGCGTGAGTGGACCAACCCGGCGACGGGTCAGAAGTCCACGGCCAAGCTCTACGACGGCACGGTCTTCCACCGGGTGATCAACGGTTTCATGATCCAGGGCGGTGACCCGCTGGGCAACGGCACCGGCGGCCCCGGCTACCAGTTCGAGGACGAGTTCCACCCGGACCTGCGCTTCGACAAGCCGTACCTGCTGGCCATGGCCAACGCCGGCCCGGGCACCAACGGCTCGCAGTTCTTCGTCACGGTCGCGCCGACGGCCTGGCTGAACCGCAAGCACACCATCTTCGGCGAGGTCACCGACGCGGCCAGCCAGAAGGTCGTGGACTCCATCGCCACCACCCAGACCAACCCGCGCACGGACCGCCCGGTCAACGACGTCGTCATCGAGTCCGTCGTCGTCGAGACCCGCGAGGGCTGAGCCCCACGGGGCACACCGCACGAGGGAACCAAAGCGCCCTGCCCATCCGTAGAAGGAAGGGCGGGGCACCCCGTCGTACGGAGAGTGAGGGGACCCCATGGACCAGCCGCCAGGGAGCCCGCAGGGCCCGCCGAACCAGGGTCCGCACGGAGCCCGGGAACTGCCGGTCTGTTACCGGCACCCGAACCGGGAGACCGGTATCCGCTGCACCCGCTGCGAGCGACCCATCTGCCCGGAATGCATGGTCGACGCCTCGGTCGGCTTCCAGTGCCCGGAGTGCGTCCGCACCGGCTCCGGCACGGGTCACGCCCCGGCCGCCTCCCGGCCCCGTACGCTCGCGGGCGGCACCGTCACCACCGACCCGCGGCTGCTCACCAAGCTGCTGATCGGCCTCAACCTGGCCGTCTTCCTGGTGCAGCTGTCCGTCGGCGACCGCTTCACCGACCGGTTCGAACTCCTCGGCCAGGCCTACGTCCCCCCGCTCCACTCGGTCGAGGGCATCGCGCAGGGCCAGTGGTACCGGCTGCTGACCGCGATGTTCCTGCACGGCAGCTATGTCCACATCCTGTTCAACATGCTCAGCCTGTGGTGGATCGGCGCCCCTCTGGAGGCAGCCCTCGGCCGCGCCCGCCATCTCGCGCTCTACTTCACCTCAGGACTGGCCGGCGGCGCGCTCACCTATCTGATCGCCGCGCCCAACCAGCCCTCGCTCGGCGCCTCCGGCGCGATCTTCGGGCTCTTCGGCGCCACCGCGGTGCTCATGCGTCGGCTCAACTACGACATGCGCCCGGTGGTCGCCCTGCTGGTGATCAACCTGATCTTCACCTTCGGGTGGCCCAACATCGCCTGGCAGGCCCATATCGGCGGGCTCGTCGGCGGTGTCGCCGTCGGGTACGCGATGGTCCATGCCCCGCGCGAGCGGCGCGCCCTCGTGCAGTACGGGGTGTGCGCGCTGGTGCTGGCCGCCGTGGTCGTCATGACGCTGTTGAGAACGTCCCAGCTCACCTGAGTAGCGGTGTGCACGGGCCGTAGCCCGAGGTTGTGCCCAGCGTTGTCCACAGTCTGGCAGCTGATCTTGTGTATGTAGCGGGGAACATACGTGCCCCCTGTCACCGACCGGAGTTTTCCCAGGTGGGACAGTGGGCGAACAGTTTTGCGAGGGTCGGTGATTCCGTCGTACCGGCGTCAACGCTCGATGGGTTATCCACAGATCGTAGTTCTTTTTCCACCGGTCACCGCTGCCCGCCATGGTCTGTGGACAAGGTTGTGGATAACTCAGTGCACGGCTGTGGGCAGAGCCTGCCGCGCACGGGCGGGAGGCGCTACTTCCACTGCGTGGAGACGCCGAACCCCGCCGCGATGAACCCGAAGCCCACCACGATGTTCCAGTTGTGCAGCGCATGGATCGGCAGCGACCCGTCGGTCACATAGAAGACGACGATCCAGGCGAGACCGATGAGGAACATGGCCAGCATGACCGGGGCGACCCAGCCGCGGCTGTTCAGCTTGATGCTCGTGGCCTGCTTGGACGGCGGCGGCGTGTAGTCGGCCTTCTTGCGGATACGTGACTTCGGCACGAGGGTCTCTCCTGTCGATGCGCTGCGTGGCCGCGCAGGGAACTGGGGCGGGCACCGGGGCAGCGTACAAGGGGACTCTGAGCACTCCCCCGGGCGTCCGTTAGCGTAGTGCTTCCGCGGCGCCGAAGGAGATAAGGGTACGTTGAGCAATACCGCCGACCCCGCCCAGGCGGGTTCCGGTTCCCCGGAAACGGGATCCACTTCCTCCCGCGCCCGGCGTCTGAGGCCCGTACGCGTGCTGACGGTGGGCGTCTTTGCGCTCGCCGGGCTCCTGTTCATCACGAGCTTCAACACGGCCAAGGGCACCAACATCCGCACGGACTCCTCGCTGCTGAAGCTCTCCGACCTCATCCACGAGCGCAGCCAGAAGAACGCCCGGCTCGACGAATCCGACGCGGCGCTGCGTGACGACGTCGACGACCTGGCCAAGCGCACCGGCGGCGGCGCCAGCAAGGCCGAGCAGGCGCGGCTGGCGGTCCTGGAGAAGAACGCGGGCACCGAGGCGCTCACCGGCGACGCCGTCACGGTCACCCTCAACGACGCCCCGCCCAACGCCACCGCCAAGCTCCCCGGCTACCCCGAGCCGCAGCCCGACTACCTGGTCATCCACCAGCAGGACCTGCAGGCCGTGGTGAACGCCCTGTGGCAGGGCGGCGCCCAGGCCATCAAGGTCATGGACCAGCGGCTGATCTCCACCAGCGCCGTGCGTTGCGTCGGCAACACCCTGATCCTCCAGGGGCGCGTCTACTCGCCCCCGTACAAGATCACCGCGATAGGGAACCCGGACAAGCTCCAGAAGGCCCTCGCCGCCTCCCCCGCGATCCAGAACTACATGGTGTACGTCAATGTCTACGGCCTCGGCTGGAACGTCACCGAGGACGGGACGGTGACTCTTCCGGGCTACTCGGGCACAGTGGATCTTCACTACGCGAAGCCTTTGGAGTAGAGCTTTGCAGTGGCGTAGCCCTTCTCAGGGGTGCCCGTCCCGGGCAGGTCGTTCACCGTCATGCCCATGTATCGGATCGACAAAGGCCCTTACAAAACCGTGCCCACGGGCGTCGAGGTGATCGACCCTGTGCCACGTACGTCCGGTATACGCGCCCGGGCCGCTGTCTGACGCTGACCACGTGCGATCCGGAGTGGGGCACAGGCACCGGCTGACCGTCCGGGCGCGTCTCGATTCCACACAGCCTGTGGAGGCAGGGAAACCGGCGGCTCTACGCCAGTAGTCTGGTGGCGTACGGCGTGAGTCTGGTGCCGTGGTGAGACGGAAGGGACGGCATGTACGGCTGGATCTGGCGGCATCTGCCGGGGAACGTATGGATCAAGGCGCTGATCTCGGTCGTGTTGATCCTGGCCGTGGTCTACATCCTCTTCCAGTACGTCTTCCCGTGGGCCGAACCGCTGCTTCCCTTCAACGATGTGACGGTGGACAACCAGTGAGCGCGCGCATTCTCGTCGTCGACAACTACGACAGCTTCGTCTTCAACCTGGTCCAGTACCTGTACCAGCTGGGCGCCGAGTGCGAGGTGCTGCGCAACGACGAGGTGTCGACGTTGTACGTCCGTGGGGGCACCTCCCGCTCGAGCGAAGTCGAGAGTGGGGGAGGCTTCGACGGCGTGCTGCTGTCCCCGGGCCCCGGCACTCCCGAGGAGGCGGGCGTCTGCGTCGACATGGTCCGGCACTGCGCCTCGACCGGTGTCCCCGTCTTCGGCGTCTGCCTGGGCATGCAGTCGATGCAGGTGGCGTACGGCGGCGTCGTCGACCGCGCGCCGGAGCTGCTGCATGGCAAGACCTCGCTCGTCGAGCACGGGGGCAAGGGCGTCTTCGCCGGGCTGCCGTCCCCCTTCACCGCGACCCGCTATCACTCCCTGGCCGCCGAGCCGGAGACGGTGCCGGCCGAGCTGGAGGTCACGGCCCGCACGCACGACGGGATCATCATGGGTCTCAGGCACCGGGAACTCCCGGTCGAGGGCGTGCAGTTCCACCCCGAGTCGGTGCTCACCGAGCACGGCCACCGGATGCTGGCCAACTGGCTGGTGGAGTGCGGTGACCAGGGGGCCGTGGCGAGGTCGGTGGGGCTTGCCCCGGTGGTGGGCAGGGCCACGGCGTGACCGCGCTGCGCCCCGAGCGCGAGACCGGCGCCGCCTACGGGGGCGCCGCGGAACACGGAGCCTCGTACGGGCAGCAGCCGTACGAGGGCTCCGGCGCGTGGCAGGGGCAGGGGCAGGAGTGGTCGGGCCACCACGGGTACGCGGTGGACGGCTCCGGTGGCTACGGGCAGCAGGTGACGCAGACGGGGTACGAGGCCACGGCGGTGCTTCCCTCGTACGAGGAACCCGTGGCCGTGCCCCTGGACGACGAGACCGTCGCGCTGCGTGCCTCGGAGGTCGAGGAGGCGCGGCGGGCGGCGGACCGCGCCGCTCGGTCCGCCGAGTCCGCCCCCGCGCCCGGCGGCCGTGCGGCGCGGCGTAAGGCGGCCAGGAGACACGGGCGGCACGAAGGCAGGCCGCCGGGGACCTCCGCGGGGCCGCGGACGGCCGAGAAGGCCGCCGAGACGGCCTCTCAGGCGCCCCGGTCCCGTGTGGAGGCCCGGCGGGCCGCGCGGGCACAGAAGCCCGGTGCGGCGGTCGTGGTGAGCCGGGTGGTCGGTGAGCTGTTCATCACGACCGGTGTGGTGATGCTGCTGTTCGTGACGTATCAGCTGTGGTGGTCGAACGTGCGGGCGCACGAGGAGGCGGGCAGCGCCGCCAGGCACCTGCAGCAGGACTGGGCGAGCGGCAAGCGGGCGCCCGGCGAGTTCGCGCCCGGGCAGGGGTTCGCCATCCTGCACATCCCGAAGCTGGACGTGGTGGCGCCGATCGCGGAGGGCACCAGCAAGACGGAGGTGCTCGACAAGGGCATGGTCGGGCACTACGGAGAGGGCGGCCTGAAGACGGCGATGCCGGACGCCAAGACGGGCAACTTCGGGCTCGCGGCGCACCGGAACACGCACGGCGAGCCGTTCCGGTACATCAACCGTCTGCAGCCGGGGGACGCGATCGTGGTGGAGACGCAGGACGAGTACTACGTCTACAAGGTGACGTCCACCCTGCCGGTGACCTCCCCGTCGAACACGAGTGTCCTCGACCCCATCCCGAAGGGGTCCGGTTTCACCAAGCCGGGCCGCTACATCACACTGACCACTTGCACACCGGAGTTCACCAGCAGGTACCGGTTGATCGTCTGGGGCAAGATGGTCGAGGAACGGCCGCGCAGCATGGGCAAGCCGGACGCGCTCATTTCATAGGGCACGTGGATTCACAGGTACGACGGGCACGACGGGTACGACAGGCACGTGGGAACAGACGGGGCGGATGCAGTGGGAGTGACGACCGACCAGGACGAGCAGACCGACGCGCCGTCGCCGGGCTCCGACTCCCCGTCCGCCCCTCGGCGCCGCGGGCGTGGCCGGATCGCGCTGGCCGTCAGCGTATTCGGAGAACTGCTCATCACGGTGGGTCTGGTGCTGGGCCTGTTCGTCGCCTACTCCCTCTGGTGGACGAACGTCGTCGCGGACCGCAAGGCGAACCAGCAGGGCGACAAGGTGCGCGAGCACTGGGCGGCGGAGAAGGACAGCGGGCCGGGCGCGCTGGACACGAAGGACGGCATCGGCTTCCTGCACGTGCCGGCGATGAACAACCTCGAAGTGCTGGTCGAGAAGGGTGCGTCGACGAGCGTGCTCAACGACGGCGTGGCCGGCTACTACACGGACCCCGTGAAGGCGACGCTGCCGATGACGGGCAAGACCGGCAACTTCGCGCTGGCGGCGCACCGTGACGGGCACGGGGCGAAGTTCCACAACATCGACAAGATCAGGGAGGGCGACCCGATCGTCTTCGAGACGAAGGACGACTGGTACGTCTACAAGGTCTTCTCGATCCTCCCGGAGACGTCGAAGTACAACGTGAAGGTCCTCTCCGCGATCCCGAAAGAGGCGGGCGTGAGGAAGCCGGGCCACTACATCACCCTGACGACGTGCACCCCGGTCTTCACGTCGGAGTACCGCTACATCGTGTGGGGGGAGCTGGTGAGGGTGGACAAGGTGGACAGCAAGCGGACTCCGCCGAGGGAACTGCGCTGAGTGACAGGCCTCCTGAGAGGAGGTCTGTCGCCTAGGATGACGAAGGCCCGAAGCCGCAACTTCATCTTGCGGCTTCGGGCCTCTTATGTGCCGTGCTCAACGCAGGGCGTTGAGGCGCACCCCGGCGCTCCACGCTTCCAGCTCGTCGCGGCCTACGAGAACGATCCCGCTCAGACCGGCGACTGCCTGCGCTTCATGGGTGAAGTTGCAGGTGGCGACGAACAGGGCGACGTCCGCCGGCTCGACGGCCCGTGCGGCGCCGGCGAATTTTTGCATGTCGGCGCGCGAAACGTACTGCCGACCGCCGTGCTTCTTGCACTGGACGGCCACCGTGCGTCCGTCGGCCGTGCGTGCGGTGATGTCGATGCCGCGGTCGCTCTGGGCCTGCCGTACGACGACCTTCGTACAGCCGTCGCGCTGGAGCAGGCCGGCGACATGGCGTTCGAACGCTTGCCAGGTCATGGCATTGATGGCGGTGCTGATCTCGTTCCTCGGCTCCTCGCCCTCCAGCGCACTGATCCGTTGGTGATGCCAGCAGAGCCTGCGCTCGACGTTCTCGATGTCCTCGCGGAAGGCGATGAGATCTCGACGGTGCTCGCCGGAACTTTCGATTCAGAGCATTGAACATCGGGATGACGGTCTTGCCGAGGATGTGGGTGATGCGCTGGTCGATGCGGTAGTCGAGGGAGACGGTGTCAGTGGGCGCGGGGATTCCCACAGGCTGGGTACGTGCCAGGTACTCCATGTCCAGGAGGTACGTGCGGACATGACGTGCGACATCGCTGTCGCGGAGGAGCATGGCGACATTGAGGACGGCCCGGCGTGGCCAGAGCGCGAGGCTGGAGCGAGGCTGTGGATAACTGCCGGCATAGGAACTCAGGTTGAGTTCCTTAAATTCTCGCAGTTCAGGGCCGCGAAGCACCCGCAGGCCGTTGGACTCCAACTCCTGCCTGTGGCGGGTGGAGCAGGTTATTGATCATTGTCTCGGCGACCTCGAAGTACGCCGCCACCATCGCCGTCGTCACATGCATCCCGTCCGGCAGCAGCGACAGCGCCTTCACTCGGTCGAGAACGTCCGTGCGGTCCACCACGCTGTCGCGCAGAGCTTTTGATTCCAGCAGAGCCGCTTCGTTGATCACGCCTTCTGCTCCTTCTCCTGGTGTCGGTGTGACTGGAGCAGAGACCCGATTCCCCACCCCACCCGTACAAACGAGTCAGGGAATATGAAGGTGTGGTCGAATTTGACGGCGTGGCGGGCGCTACGACGCTGACTCCACCCGAGGAACTGCGTTGAGCGACGGTCCTTTCCGATCGTACGAGTGAGCTCTACCAGGACATACGAGTGAGCCCCGGCACCCCTCTCAGGGGCCGGGGCTCACTGGCCGTACCGGGCCGGTCAGTTTCTCGTGCCGGTCACTCCGCCGAAGAAGTGGCTGCCGTCGCCTCCGCCATTGCCGGCTCCGCCGTTGTTACCGCCGGTCGACACCGTGGTCAGGGTGATCGCCGTGTTCGGGTCGGTCGGCGTGTTCGCCTGCGGGGTCTGGCCGGTGACGATCGCGTTGTCGTCCGTCGGGTTGCCGTTGACGATCTGGATGTTGTTGAAGCCGTTCGACTGAAGGATCTTCCTGGCGTTCTTCAGGGTCTGCGCGACGACGCTCGGCACCGGCGTCTGCTGGTTGGCCGCCTTGCCGATCTGGATCTGGACCGTGGTGCCCTTCGGGGCCTGGCTGCCCGCCGCCGGATTTGTCTGGATGACCTTGCCGGCCTGGTTCGGGTCGCTGGTGTCCACCTCGGTGCAGTTGCCCGGCGTCAGGTTGTTCTGCTGGATCTGCTGCTTGGCGGCGTCACAGGTCTGGCCCGTCACGTCCGGCACGGTCACCGTCGACACGGCCTTGGCGACCGTCAGGGTGATCGTGGAACCCTTCTCCACTTCCTTGCCGGCCGTCGGGTTCATCGCCAGGACCGTGCCCGCGGCCTGCGAGCTGTCCTCGTTGGCCGTGGTCTCGACCTTGAACTGGTAGTCGTCGCCCTCGAGCTTCGTCGTCGCGGCGTCGACGTCCTGGCCGACGACGTCCGGCACGGACACCTTCGGCGCGCCGGTCGACACCACCAGATTGACCGTGGTGCCCTTCTTGACGTCCGTCTTCGCGGTGGGGTCCTGGCTGCAGACGTAGCCCTTCTGCTGGTTCTCGCAAGGCTTCCTGGTGACGCTCCCCACCTTCAGCTCGGCATTGTTCGCCTGCTGCCGGGCGTCGCCCAAGCTCTGCCCGACGAAGTTGGGCACGGGCACCACGTCGTTGTTCGCGTTGTGCGCGGTGAAAATCCACTTGCCGATGAGGATCGCGCCGACCAGCACCAGCACACCGGCGACCACCAGCAGGATCGTGGAGGTGTTGTTGTTCTTCTGGCGGCGGCGGTCGGGGCGGTCGTCATAGCCGTAGCCGCCGTCGTCCGGGTTCATCGGCGGCATCATCGTCGTGGCGCCGGCTGCGGCACCGGCGCCGGGGTGGAAGGCCGTCGTCGGCTGGTCGTCGGGGTAACCGCCGTAGCCCACCGAGTTCATCGCCGCGGTCGCCGCGACCGGCTGGCCGTCGAGGCACGCCTCGATGTCCTGGCGCATCTCGTCGGCGCTCTGGTAGCGGTAGTCCGGGTCCTTGACCAGCGCCCTCAGCACGATCGCGTCCATCTCGGGCGTGATCTCGGGGTCGAAGACGCTCGGCGGCTGCGGTTCCTCGCGGACGTGCTGGTAGGCCACCGCGACCGGGGAGTCGCCCACGAACGGCGGGCGTACCGTCAGCAGCTCGTACAGCAGGCAGCCCGTCGAATACAGGTCGGAGCGAGCGTCGACCTGCTCGCCCTTCGCCTGCTCCGGGGAGAGGTACTGGGCCGTGCCGATGACCGCCGCCGTCTGCGTCATCGTCATACCGGAGTCGCCCATCGCGCGGGCGATGCCGAAGTCCATCACCTTGACCTGGCCGTTGCGCGTCAGCATGACGTTCGCGGGCTTGATGTCACGGTGGACGATGCCGTTTCGGTGGGCGTACTCCAGGCCCTGGAGGATGCCGATGGTCATCTCCATGGCCCGCTCCGGCAGCAGCTTGCGGCCGCTGTGCAGAAGCTCACGGAGCGTGGAGCCGTCGACGTACTCCATCACGATGTAAGGGATCGAGACCCCGTCGATGTAGTCCTCGCCCGTGTCGTACACCGCGACGATCGCGGGATGGTTGAGCGAGGCGGCCGACTGGGCCTCCCGGCGGAACCGGGCCTGGAAGGAAGGGTCGCGCGCCAGGTCGGCGCGCAGCGTCTTCACTGCCACGGTGCGGCCGAGGCGGGTGTCATGCGCGAGGTAGACCTCCGCCATGCCACCACGGCCGAGCACCTGGCCCAGCTCGTACCGGCCGCCGAGGCGACGCGGCTCTTCCATAGCTTGCTACCAGCCCTCTCCGTCGGTCCCGACCACACCCGCGTGTGGTCCGGCGGTGTGCTGTCCGGGCATACGGTACCCGGCTCGCTCTGTGTGACCCGGCCACCTCCGCCACCCGATACAGGACCGGTATCGCAACGTGCACCGATGTGAAGGGGACGTGACGGGGGTCACTTCTTGCTGTTGATGACCGCCTCCATGACGTTCTTCGCGATCGGGGCGGCGAGACCGCCACCGGAGATGTCTTCACGGTTGGCGTTGTCGTCCTCGACCACCACGGCGACGGCGACCGGCGAGCTGCCGTCGGGGAGCTTGGCGTACGAGATGAACCAGGCGTACGGCTTCTCGCTGTTGTCCACACCGTGCTGGGCGGTACCGGTCTTGCCGCCCACCGTGACGCCCGGGATCTTCGCGTTGGTGCCCGTACCTACGTCGACGACCGTCTCCATCATCGACTGCAGGATCTGGGCGTTCTGCTCGGACAGCGGCCGGCTCAGCTCCTCCGGCTGGGTCTGCTCCACCGTGTCGAGGTTCGACGACTGCAGCTTGGCCACCATGTACGGCTTCATCAGCTTGCCGTCGTTGGCGACCGCCGAGGCCACCATGGCCATCTGCAGCGGGGTCGCGGCGGTCTCGTACTGGCCGATCGAGCTGAGCGCGGTCGACGGCCTGTTCATCTGCTCGGGAAAGTTGGAGGCGACGGCGCGCACCGGTGTGAACTGCTCGGAGTCGAAGCCGAACTTCTTCGCCTCCGCCAGCATCTTGTCCTTGCCGAGGTCGGCGCCGATCTTGCCGAAGACGGTGTTGCAGGAGTACCGCAGCGCGTTCCGCATGGTCGCGTTCTCGCAGGGGATGTTGCCCTCGTTCTTCAGCGGGGTGGTGCTGTCCGGGAGGATGTACGGCAGCGGCGAGTTGGTCTTCTGGTCGGCGCTCGTGTACAGCCAGTTC
>CBFHCJ010000136.1:0-12109 GCA_965654005.1 uncultured Streptomyces sp.
AAACTCGGCGTGGTCGGACCGACCCGCATGGATTACCCGGGAACGATGGGAGCGGTACGCGCAGTGGCACGGTACGTCGGACAGATCCTGGCGGAGTCGTAAGTGGCCACGGACTACTACGCCGTGCTCGGCGTGCGCCGCGACGCGACGCAGGAGGAGATCAAGAAGGCGTTCCGCCGGCTCGCCCGCGAGCTGCACCCGGACGTCAACCCCGATCCCAAGACGCAGGAGCGGTTCAAGGAGATCAACGCCGCCTACGAGGTGCTCTCGGACCCGCAGAAGAAGCAGGTCTACGACCTCGGCGGCGACCCGCTGTCCCAGTCGGGCGGCGCCGGCGCGGGCGGCTTCGGCGCGGGCGGCTTCGGGAACTTCTCCGACATCATGGACGCGTTCTTCGGTACGGCGTCGCAGCGCGGTCCGCGCTCGCGCACCCGCCGGGGCCAGGACGCGATGATCCGGCTCGAGATCGAGCTGGACGAGGCGGCCTTCGGCACGACGAAGGACATCCAGGTCGACACGGCCGTCGTCTGCAACACCTGCAACGGCGAGGGCGCCGCGCCCGGTACGTCCGCGCAGACCTGTGACATGTGCCGTGGACGCGGTGAGGTCTCGCAGGTCACGCGGTCCTTCCTGGGCCAGGTCATGACCTCGCGGCCGTGCCCGCAGTGCCAGGGCTTCGGCACGATCGTCCCGAACCCGTGCCCGGAGTGCGCGGGCGACGGCCGGGTGCGGTCGCGTCGGACGCTCACCGTGAAGATCCCGGCCGGTGTCGACAACGGCACCCGGATCCAGCTCGCGGGCGAGGGGGAGGTCGGGCCCGGCGGCGGTCCCGCCGGTGACCTGTACGTCGAGATCCACGAGCTGCCGCATTCGACCTTCCTACGGCGCGGCGACGACCTGCACTGCACGGTCACACTCCCGATGACGGCGGCGGCCCTCGGCACGAAGGTCCCGCTGGAGACGCTGGACGGCCTGGAGGAGGTCGACATCCGTCCCGGCACGCAGTCCGGGCAGTCGATCCCGCTGCACAGCCGCGGCGTCACCCATCTGCGCGGCGGCGGGCGCGGTGACCTGGTCGTGCACGTCGAGGTGCAGACCCCGACGAAGCTCGACCCCGAGCAGGAACGCCTGCTGCGGGAACTGGCGACACTGCGGGGCGAGGAGCGGCCGAAGGGGCAGTTCCAGCCGGGGCAGCAGGGGTTGTTCTCTCGCCTCAAGGACGCGTTCAACGGTCGCTGACGTTTGGCGGGCACCCGGTGTTCGGAAAGGCACCCGGCGCCGGGCGTGCCGTCCCTGGGGATTGCCGTCCCCGGGGGCTGCCGTCCCCAGACCCCCGCTTCGGCCTGAACGGCCTCGTCCTCAAACGCCGGACGGCCGCCCGGGCTGGTCGGTTCCCCCTGGCATATCCCAGGGGACGGCCGGATTCGGACTTGTTTCGAGGACGTGACACCATGCCGTCATGTCCTCCGCGCTGACCGATCTCCTCCACCACCCGATCGTGCAGGCCCCCATGGCGGGTGGCGTCTCCGTGCCGCAGCTCGCCGCCGCCGTGTCCCAGGCCGGCGGCCTGGGATTCCTTGCCGCCGGGTACAAGACCGCCGACGGCATGTACCAGGAGATCAAGCAGCTCCGCGGGCTCACGGGCGGTCCCTTCGGTGTGAACCTCTTCATGCCGCAGCCCGAGTATCCCGGTGCAAGCAACGGCTCCCGTGGAGCGGCCGGCGCCGCGCTGCCTTCTGCCGCCGCCGTCGAGGTCTACGCCAACCAGCTGGCCGGCGAGACCACCTGGTACGAGACGCAGCTGGGCGACCCCGACAGCGGCCGCGACGACGGCTACGACGCCAAGCTCGCCGTCCTCCTCGACGACCCGGTGCCGGTGGTCTCCTTCCACTTCGGGGTTCCCGAGCCGGAGGCGCTCGACTCCCTGCGCCGCGCGGGCACCCTCACCCTGGTCACCGCGACCACCGCGGAGGAGGCCCTCGCCGTGCGGGACGCGGGCGCCGACGCGGTGATCGTGCAGGGTGTCGAGGCCGGCGGACACCAGGGCACCCACCGGGACGTCCAGGAGAACGACGGGTCCGGCATCGGGCTGCTCTCGCTCATAGCCCAGGTGCGCGAGACCGTGAGCATCCCCGTCGTCGCGGCCGGCGGCATCATGCGCGGCAGTCAGATCGCCGCGGTGCTCGCGGCGGGCGCGAGTGCGGCCCAGCTCGGCACCGCGTTCCTCGCGACGCCCGAGTCCGGCGCCCACGCCCTGCACAAGCAGGCGCTGACCGACCCCCGCTTCGTCCGCACCGAGCTGACGCGCGCCTTCTCCGGGCGCCCGGCGCGCGGTCTGCTCAACCGCTTCATGCGGGAGCACGGCCGGTACGCGCCCGCCGCCTACCCCGAGATCCACCACCTCACCTCGCCGCTGCGCAAGGCCGCCGCCAAGTCGGGCGACGCGCAGGGCATGGCCCTGTGGGCCGGGCAGGGCCACCGTCTGGCTCGCGAACTGCCCGCCGGTCAGTTGGTGGAGGTGCTGGCTGCGGAACTCGCGGAAGCGTCGGCGGCGTTGTCTGTGGGAGGTGCCGAAGCATGACGGCTCCCGTGTTCGTCGTGGAGCAACTGGTGGCGCTCGGACCGGAGTTCGTGCTCGACGGTCCCGAGGGGCGGCACGCGGTCTCGGTGAAGCGGCTGCGCCCCGGCGAGGACGTGGTCCTCACGGACGGGCGCGGGCGGTGGACCGAGGGCGTGGTGAAGGCAGCCGAGGGCAAGGACCGCCTGGTGATCACCGACCTGGAGTCCGTGCACGAGGAGCCGCCCGAGGCCCCGCGCATCACCGTCGTGCAGGCCCTGCCCAAGGGCGACCGGGGCGAGCTGGCCGTGGAGACCATGACCGAGGTCGGCGTGGACGCGATCGTCCCGTGGGCGGCCTCCCGGTGCATCACCCAGTGGAAGGGCGACCGCGGGCTCAAGGCGCTCGCCAAGTGGCGGGCCACCGCCCGCGAGGCGGGCAAGCAGTCCCGACGGGTACGCTTCCCTGAGGTCGCGGACGCGGCGACGACCAAGCAGGTTGCCGCACTTGTGGCCGAAGCCGATTTCGCCGCCGTCCTGCACGAGAGCGGTGACGAGCCCCTGGCGACCGTGGAACTCCCCGCCGAGGGAGACATCGTGCTGGTCGTCGGGCCCGAAGGGGGCGTTGGCCCGGAGGAGTTGGCGCTTTTCGCGGAAGCCGGTGCACGGGCCTTCCGGCTGGGGCCCAGCGTTCTGCGTACATCGACCGCCGGGACCGCGGCGACCGCGCTGCTGCTCGGCCGCACGGGCCGCTGGTCCTGACCCATGGGGGACGCCGGGAGCTCGCGCCGGTACGGCCGCCGGTCCCGGACTTCGGCGCCTGGTTCTACGTCGAAGTCCGGCACGTCGAGCCCCGGTCGTGGCAACAGGGTGCGACCGGGTTCGGTCGCGCTGTCGTCGGGACCGGACAACAGCGCGAGGTGCTTGCGGCTCAGTGCGCGGGCGGCCGGACGACGTGGTTCCCCGGTCGCCCGACAGGAGCGGGGTGGTCGCGCATGCCCATCCGGGCTCGTCGGCGGTCCGTCGAGTCCACGTCGACCACGTACTCGCGGGGGCGGGCGCCGGGGCGGACGACCACCCCGTATTCCTGCTCGGCGCTGTCGATGCTGACGTATCCCGCGCGTACGTCGGCGAGGACCTCGTCGACGGGGCGTTCGAGCGGGTCGCCGTAGCCGCCGCCACCGCCGGTGCTCACGGTGTACGCGTCACCCTCCCCGAGAGCGAAGCCGTCGAGCTTGGCGTTGGGGAAGGTCTCGATCGTCCCGTCGTGACGCTGGACGGCAATGCCGTTCGGTGCGGCGTCACGGCCGCCGGCGAGGCCCCAGGGCGCCTGGCGGGACCGCTCGATGAACGAGTTGAGCCGGCCGGGGGTGAGGGTGCGGAAGACGACCTCGGTGCCCAGGCCGCCGCGTCGACGGCCCGGGCCGCCGGAGTCGGGGCGCAGGCTGTAGCGCTCGATGATCTGGGCCGGGTACTTGGCCTCGACCGCCTCGACGGGTGTGTTGTGGGTGTCGCCGTCGTTGACGCAGATCGTGGCGGACTCGCCGTCCTTGTCGCGGGTGGCGCCCCAGCCGCCGCCCTGAGGCCCGCCGAACAGCATGTAGAACGAACCCGTACGGTGATCCACACCGTAGAGGTTGGTGACCGCCAGGTCGGCGTGGTGCCCGGCGATCCCGCCGCCGGGGATCACGTCCGCCAGTGCGCGGAAGATGCAGTCGACGACGGTCATCGGATACGTCATCCACCAGCGCATCGCCGCCGGTTTGCGCGCACTGATCACGCGGCCCGGAGGCAGGTCGACGATCACCGGCCGGAAAGAGCCCGCGTTGACCGGGAACAGCCCGGGCGAGGTGAGGCACTTGAAGGCGACCTGCGCGGCCGAGCGGCCTGCTGTGATACCGGAGTTGAAGTAGCCCGCGACCTGAGGGCTGACCTCGCTGAGATCGATGGTCATCTGGTCACCGGACACCACGACGGAGACCTTGATCGGTACGGGGCGGCCGATGTCGACACCGTCGTCGTCCATGCTCGCCTCGGCCGTGTAGGTGCCGTCCGGGATGGCGGCCACCGCCTGGCGGGCAAGGGTCTCGCTGCGGTCGTACATCTGCCGGATGCTGTCCAGCACCGCCTCGGTCCCGTACCGCCCGCACAGCGCCACCATCCGGCTCTCACCGGTGCGGATGGCTGCCACCTGCGCGCGGAAGTCACCCATCGCCAGATCGGAGAAGCGGACGTTGTCCGCGATCAGCCGGGTGAGCTCGTCGTTCTGCTCTCCGCGCTTGAAGATCTTGACGATGGGCACCTGGATGCCCTCGGAGTAGATGTCGGTGGTGGTGGCACCCAGCACCCCTCCCACGTCGATCCAGTGCGCCATCGACGACGCGAAGGCGACCAGCACACCGTCCACGAAGATCGGCATGGTGAAGATCATGTGGTTGAGGTGGCTGCCCATGATCTCGGGGTCGTTGGTGAGGATGATGTCGCCGGGCTCGATCCCGTCCGGCCCGTAGAACGCCAGCTTCGCCTTGACCGCGTCGGACAGTCCGCCGACGAACATCGGCAACCCGAGCCCGATGGAGATGGTCTCGCCCGTGGCGTCGAACAGGCCGACCGTGAAGTCCTGGGCCTCGTAGATGATGAGGTTGTAGGCCGTCCGCATGAGGTTGGTCTTCATCTCGTCGGTGATGGACACCAGGGCGCCGCGGATGATCTCCGCGGTGATGGGGTCCACCTGCGAGGCCGCGGTGTCGACCGTGTCGACGGTGGCAGCGGCGTTCGGGTCGGGGCTCACTGGCCTCCTCCGATCGTGAGCAGCAGGTTGCCGTACCCGTCGACCTCGGCGAGGTCGCCCGGGCGGAGCAGGGTGGTGGCGGTGCCCTCTTCGACGACCGCCGGTCCGGTGAGCCGGTTGCCGGCCAGCAGGCCGGAGCGCCGGAAGACCGGGGTGCGCAGCGCGCCGTGGCCGGGGAAGACGACGTCGCGCTCGCCGGTGCGGGCGGACTCCTCCGGTTCGGCGGACCCGGTCGCGATCTTCGCGAGCTCGGGACGGGGGAGCGTGCCGACGGCGGACACGCGCAGGCTGACGATCTCGGCGGGCTCGTCGGGTGCGCTGTGGCCGAACCGTTCGCGGTGCTCGTCGTCGAACCGCGCTTTCAGCGCGGCGATCGCGCTTGCTTCGGTGAGCGGCGGGAGCGTGACCGTCACGGCGTGTTCCTGGCCGACGTAGCGCATGTCGGCGGCGCGTACGAAGGAGATCTCCCGGAACTCGACCCCGCCGTCGAGGAGCGCGGTGTGGCAGGTCTGCTCGAGCTCCCGCAGGTCCGACTCGAGGCGGCTCTCGTCGAGCCCGTTCAGTCGGCGGATGTCCGTGGACACGACGTCGTGGCGCAGGTCGGCCATGAGCATGCCGAGGGCGGAGAAGACCGCCGGGTAGGGCGGGATCACCACGCGACTGATGCCGAGTTCGCGGGCGATGAGGGAGATGTGCAGCGGACCGTTGCCTCCGTAGGCGAACAGTGCGAAGTCCCGCGGGTCCAGGCCTCGCTCGGTGGTGACCGCGCGGACGGCGTTGGCCATGCTCGCCGCGGCGATCGCGAGGATCCCGGTCGCCGACTCGATCGTGTCCAGCCCGAGCGTGGTCGCCACCGCCCCGACGGCTTCGTGCGCAGCGGCTCCGTCCAGCTGTAGCCCACCGGAGAGCTGCCCCTGCGCCGGCAGGTAGCCGAGCACGACGGACGCGTCGGTCACGGTGGGCTGGGTTCCGCCCAGACCGTAACAGGCGGGGCCGGGTGAGGCACCGGCGCTGCGCGGCCCGACGTGGATCCCGCCCGCCTCGTCGAGCCAGGCGATGCTGCCGCCACCGGTCCCGACCTCGACGATGTCGAGAACGGGGACACGCATGGGCAGGCCCTCGGCGTAACCGCCGACGAAGTAGTCGCTGGCCTGCGGGAACGTCAGATTCCTGATCACCGAGGCCTTCGCGGTGGTGCCGCCCATGTCGAAGGCGATCGCCTGGTCGTAGCCGAGGGTGCGGCACACGTCGATGGTGCCGACCACGCCGCCTGCCGGACCCGACTCCATCATCTGGATCGGCTGCCGACGGGCGGTCTCCACGTCGCAGAGCCCACCGTTGGACTGCATGATCGTGAGCACCGGCGCACTTCCGTCCGGGCGCTGCAGTGCGTCGTCGAGCCGGCTGAGGTAACGGCTCACTCGCGGGCCGACGAACGCGTTCGCCGCCACCGTGGAGGTCCGCTCGAACTCGCGGTACTCCCGGGAGATGTCACTCGAGATGCTGACGTATGCGTCAGGGCACTCCTCACGCAGGATCTCCGCCATGCGCTGCTCGTGAGCGGGCCGGCGGTAGGAGTGCAGGAAGGCCACGGCCACCGCCTCCACGCCCAGCTCGCGCACCTGCCGGGCCACGGCGCGGGCCGCGGATTCGTCGAGCGGGGTGCGCACCGTGCCCTGTGCGGTGATCCGCTCGGGCACCTCCCACACGAGTTCGCGGGGCACGAGGGGCCGGTGCCGGCGGAACGACAGGTTGAAGGCGTCCGGCCGGTTGATCCGCCCGATCTCGTAGACATCGCGGAAGCCCTCGGTGGTGACCAGGGCGGTCCGGGCGCCGTGCCGTTCGATGAGCGCGTTGATGACCACGGTGCTGCCGTGGATGAGCATCCCGGTCTCATCGATCCCGGTGCCGGACAGGGACAAACCGGAGAGGATCCCCTGGATGAGGTCGTCGGGTGTGCTCAGCGTCTTGCCGAGCGTGATCTCGCGGCTCTCGTAGTCGTAGGACACGACGTCGGTGAATGTGCCACCGATGTCGACCGCGACGCGACGTGCCATGGACTCGTCCTTCCGTGGACGTGCGCCGGCTTGCGGGGCCGGCTCAGGTGCTGGTCAGGTGCAGCGGTGCTGCTGGAGGAACTGGCGGACCCAGCGGTCGAAATAGGCACGGCCCGCTGCGGCCGCCTCCGCCCGGCTCTCCCGGGGGCGCACGAGTGAGAGTGACCGCCAGTCACCGTGCAGGTGGGGGTCGGGAGCGTGGTGACGTTCCACCACGACCTGCCCCCGGTCGTCGAGCTCGGCGACCGCTGCCTCGAAGGACCGGTCGGCGAGGTCGGTGAGAGCGCGGACCTGCGGCGCGAAGAGCGTGCCCTCGGCGGAGTCGGAGAGCGCGGCAAGGACCGTACGCGCCGCGCGGCTCGGCCCGGTCATCGGTTGGGTCACCATCGGCCGGTGCGCTCCTTCCTCCCGGAGGCAACGGCGCCTCCCGGTCAACCGATGACGCTAGGCAGCCCTTCGATATGAGTCCAATGAATGCTGCAAATGCATGCCAATCACGCTGTTTATGAAACGGCGCGGATCAGCTGCTTCCGCAGCCACGCCCGCCCGGGATCGCCGGTGGTGCGTGGGTTCCACACCAGATCGATCCCGAGCGTGGGCAGGGGAATCGGCGGCTCCATCACCCGCAGCCCGTTCTGAGCTGCCACCCGCTGAGCGAGCCGACGCTGCAGCAGCGCGACCATGGGAGTGCCGCGCACCACTGAGGGGATCATCAGAAACTCGAAAACGACGATCTGCACGACGAGATCGGGGATCAGCTCCGCGAGGACCTGTTGGGCGCCGACCCGTCCTCCTTCCCACTCGAACACCACGTGAGGCAGCCGGGCGAGGTCGTCGACGGTCAGCGTCGTGCCGATGCGGTCGTTGTTCGCGTCGGCGACCACGACCCAGTCCTCCTGGTAGAGCGGCTCCCTCGGCAGCGTGGTCGGCACGACATCCGGCAGCAGCACCACGTCCGCGGTCGACTCGCTGAGGGTGAGGACCATCGAGGGCTCGAACGCCTCCACGCGCAGGCGAACACCCGGTGCGGAGGCGGCGAGCGTGGCACTCAGGGCGGGAAGGACGGTCAAGGCGGCGGCGCTGGCCGCCGCGATGCGGAAGGTGCGGTCCGAGGTCGCTGGGTCGAACGTCGGAGAAGTGAGTACCTGGTTGGTCGCGGTCTCCAAGATCAGGTTGACCGGGCCGATGAGTGCGCTGGCGCGCGCGGTGAGTACGGATTCCCGGCCGACCCGGACGAGGAGCTCGTCGCCCAGTGTGCGCCGCAGCCGCCCCAGGGCGTTGCTCATGGCCGGTTGCGTCAGCCCGACCGCCTGGGCGGCGCGAGTGACACTGCGGTGCTCGAGGAGGGCGGCGAGCAGAGGGAGCAGATTGAGGTCGACGCGATGCAAGCCGGTCACGGCGCCGGTCGGCCGCGAAGAACTATTCACTGGATCTATATATCGCATGAACAAGAGCCATTCGACTGATTGACAGAGAGTGATTACCGTCCTGGCCGTTGATGTGTCCGGGTTGACACGTTCCCGCCCTGGCTTCGAAGTCCGGGCTGCACTCTCGACGAGGAGAGTCCATGGCTGACACAGCGTCCACACGGGGTCCAGACACCGGTGGCGTTCCCACGAGCACCAGCAGCGCGCGTCTCATCGCCGCCCGCCTTGATCGCATTCCTCCGAACTCCTTCCACGGTCGTCTGGCGGGGCTTTTGGCCGTCGGCGCCTTCTTCGACGCGTTCGACGCCGTATCCATCGCCGTCATGCTGAGCGTCATCACCGACTACTTCCACATCGGCTTCGCAGACGCGGGCCTGATCGTCAGCGCGGGTTACGTGGGTCAGCTCTCCGGTGCGCTCATCGCCGGCGCGTTGGCCGAGAAGCTGGGACGCCGCAAGGCGTTCATCTACTCGCTTGTCGCCTTCGGTCTGCTGTCGATCGGGGCGGCTCTTGCCTGGAGTTACACCAGCTTGCTGATGTTCCGTATGGTGCAGGGTCTGGGGCTCGGCGCCGAGGTGCCCCTTGGCGCGACACTGATGAACGAGTTCCTCAGCCGCAGGCACCGTGGCCGTATCGGCCTGATATACCAGTCCGCATTCCCCTGGGGGCTCTTCGCCGCACCCCTGGTGGGCGTCGTCCTGCTCGGGGCGCTCGGTCCGCAGGAGGGCTGGCGATGGCTGTTCGCCGTCGGGGCGTTGCCACTGCTCACCGCTGTGGCGGCGTGGCTCTGGCTGCCCGAGTCGCCACGCTGGCTGGCCGAGCGCGGCCGCACCGCGGAAGCCGACGGCATCGTGTCCCGGGTCGAGAAGGCCGCCGAGCGCGGCGGCCGTGTGCTGCCCGATCCCGATCCCGAGCCCACGTCGCCGCAGACCGCCACCCGACTGCGCCTGGGCGAGCTGTTCTCGGCCGAATACCGCACCCGCACCCTGATGCTGTGGGCGACCTGGTTCACCACCGCCTTCATCACCTACGGCTTCACCGTGTGGCTGCCGACGCTCTACGTCAAGCTCGGCGGGCTGGCCACGTCCGTGTCGCTCGAGCTGACCCTGATCACCAGCGGCGTCCAGATCGGCATCGTCTACCTAGCGGCGTTCCTGGTCGACCGCATCGGTCGCAAGCCCCTGCTTATCGGTGGATTCGCCATCATGGCAGCCGGAACGGCCTTCGGCACGATCGGGGTCTCGGTCCTTCACCTGACCGCGTGGCCGGTGCTGTTCGCCGCGGGTCTCGTCACCGCCATCGGCGCGAGCCTGCCCTCGACCATCCTGTACGTCTACACCCCCGAGCTCTACCCGACTCGCATGCGCGCCTGGGGCTCGTCCGCGGGAAGCTCTCTCAGCCGCTTTGCGAGCATCGTGTCCCCGCTCGTGATCAGCCAGATACTCGCGGGCGGTGGGGGCGTCAGCCTGGTCTTCGGAAGCCTTCTGCTCGTCGCCGTGCTGGGCTTGACCGTACTGATCGGCTGGAGCGTCGAGACGCGCAACCGCGCCCTGGAGGAACTGGCCCGCTGAGCCGGAGCCCGGCTCGGGTTCGCCTCGTGCGGCACCGGGCAGGGCTCCCGCGCCGGGGCGTGAGCCATGGCCGTATGCGCTCTACCGTCCCGGGCGGGTCAGTGGCAGCCATGCCCTTCATGGGGGCATTGAGGCTGATTCGGCGGCGGCCCACGGGACGGCGGCCCATGGAACGGCGGCCCACGGGACGGCGGCCCACGGGACGGCCGCTCGCGGCGGTGACCGGGGCCGTGGTGGTCGCCGTGGGCGGGGCCGTGGCGTGCCGGCCCGGCCGCCCGACCACCCCCGGGCAGCCCGGGCCCACCGTCACGGTCACCAGGACCATCTGGTGCCAGGGCGATCCCACCTGCCGGCCGGTCCAGGGCAAGAGACGGAGACAAGTGATGGACGCAAGGGACGGAGGCAAGGGACGGAGGCAAGGGACGGAGACGAGGGACGGGAGCAAGTGGGAAAACCCCCTGTCCGCGAACGCGCTTGCTGCTTAGGGTGACCTGGTGACTCAGTCCACATCGCCCGCGTATCTCCGGTTCCCGCACCTGCACGGCGGGTTGGTCGCCTTCACCGCCGAGGACGACGTCTGGGTCGCCCCCCTCGACGGCGGCCGTGCCTGGCGGGTCAGTGCCGACAACATCCCGGTCAACCACCCCCGTATCTCCCCGGACGGTACGACCGTCGCCTGGACCTCCACCCGCGACGGCGCACCCGAGGTGCACGTCGCCCCCCTCGACGGCGGCTCCGCCAAACGCCTGACGTACTGGGGCAGTTCGAGGACCCAGGTACGCGGCTGGACCCCGGAGGGACACGTGCTCGCCCTCAGCACGGTCGGCCAGGCCTCCCTGCGCCGCAGCTGGGCGCGCGCCGTGCCGCTCGACGGCGGACCCGCGACCACCCTGCCGTACGGACCCGTCGGCGATGTCGCGTACGGGCCGAGCACCGTGCTGCTGTCCGCGCCCATGGGCCGCGAGGCCGCCTGGTGGAAGCGGTACCGGGGCGGCACGGCCGGCAAGCTGTGGATCGACCGCGAGGGCGCGGGGGAGTTCGTACGGCTGCACGAGGACCTCGACGGGAACGTCGAGTACCCGATGTGGGTGGGGGAGCGCATCGCCTTCCTGTCCGACCACGAGGGTGCGGGGGCGCTGTACTCGTCGCTCGCCGACGGCTCCGACCTGCGGCGGCACACTCCTCTCGACGGTTTCTACGCCCGCCACGCGGCCACCGACGGCACCCGGGTCGTGTACTCCTCCGCCGGTGAACTGTGGTTCCTGGACGACCTGGACGGGGCCGAGCCCCGGCGACTGGACATACGGCTCGGCGGGCAGCGCGTCGACCTCCAGCCCTACCCCGTGAACGCGGCCCGCTGGTTCGGGGCCGGTTCGCCCGACCACACCGGGCGCGGCAGCGCGATCTGCGTGCGCGGCGCCGTCCACTGGGTCACCCATCGCTCAGGGCCGGCCCGCGCGCTCGCCGCCGAGCACGGCGTACGGGCCCGTCTTCCGCACACCTTCCGGGCGGACGGCGAGGAATGGGTGGTGTGGGTGACGGATGCGGAGGGCGAGGACGCGCTGGAGTTCGCGCCCGCCACCGGCCTGGCGCCCGGCGCCACCCCACGCCGGATCGCGGCCGGGCAGCTCGGACGCGTGCTCGGGCTCACGGTGGCGCCCGACGGCAGCAAGGTCGCGGTCGCCGCGCAGGACGGGCGGGTGCTGC